>DASTGK010000472.1:0-5040 GCA_035719085.1 Anaeromyxobacteraceae bacterium | reverse complement strand
GCCCCGGGCTGCTTCACGAAGCGCAGCCGGTCCATCAGCTTCTCGTGGATGAACTCGGCCGGCTCGTAGATCTTGAGCTGCGGCCCGAAGTGGGCCCGCATCCGCTGGATGCACGGGCTGGTGTCGCAGAGCACCGGCAGGGCGCCGCCCTCGGTCAGCTCGAGGAGGGCCTTCTCCAGCTCGGCGCACTTCTGGTCGGCCAGCTCCGGGAAGCCCTTCGACTCGAAGGTCAGGCCGCAGCAGAGCGAGGGCAGGTCCTTGGGGAAGAGGACGTCGTAGCCGGCCTTCTCCAGGATGGACATCATGGCGGCCGAGCCGCCGCGCTCGTCCTCGGCGCCGCGCGCCGCGCCCCAGAGCCGGGTCACGCAGGAGGGGAAGTAGACCACCTTGGCGTCGCGCCCCTTCACCACGTCCTGCAGCGGGCCGGTGCGGGCCGGCCGCGGCATGTGCTCGTTCCAGACCGGCATGAGGCCGCCGGTGGCGGCCGCCTTCCGCGGCCTGCGCGTCCTGTCCGGCGGCGCCGGCCCCGCCTTCACGCCGGCCCTGCCCGGCCCGGCGCGCGCCGCCCCGTACGCCCCGACGCGGCGCGGCCTCGGGCGGCAGGTGGTCTACCTGCCGGCCTGCGTGGCCCGCACCTTCGGCCCGGCGCCGGGCGACCCGGAGGACCGGGCGCTCGCCGACGCCGTCCGCTCGCTCCTCGACAAGGCCGGCTACGACGTGCGCTTCCCGGCGGCGCTCCCGAGCCTCTGCTGCGGCCTGGCCTTCGAGTCGAAGGGCTTCCCGGAGCTGGCCGACCAGAAGGCGCGCGAGCTGGAGCGGGCGCTCCTCGAGGCGAGCGACGGCGGCGCCGTCCCGGTGCTCTGCGACACGAGCCCGTGCCTGCAGCGGATGCGCAAGACGCTCGACGCCCGGCTCACGCTCCTCGAGCCCGTCGAGTTCATCCACGACCACCTGCGCGATAAGCTCGCCTTCCGGCGCGAGCCCGGGCCGGTGGCGCTCCACGTCACCTGCAGCGCCACCAAGATGGGCCTGGCCGGCAAGCTGGAGGCGGTGGCGCGCCTCTGCGCCGAGCAGGTGGTCATCCCGCCCGGCGTCGGCTGCTGCGCCTTCGCCGGCGACCGCGGCTTCTCCCACCCCGAGCTGAACGCCAGCGCCCTCTCGCAGCTCGAGGCCGGCCTGCCCGACGGCTGCCGCGAGGGCTTCTCCAACAGCCGCACCTGCGAGATCGGCCTGTCTCACCACGCCGAGCGTCCGTACCGATCGATCGTCTACCTCGTCGACCGCTGCACTTCCCCGCTCCCCGGAGACGCCGCATGAACGTAGAAGCCTGGGTCCAGAACTACACCCCGCTCGGCAACCTCTTCGTCTCGGCCCTGGTGGCCGCCATCCCCGTCGTCGTCCTCCTCGGGGCGCTGGCCTTCTTCCACGTCAAGGCCCACTGGGCCGCGCTCATGGGCCTGGCGCTCGCCTGGGGCATCGCCGTCGGCGTCTACGGCATGCCGCTCTCCACCGCCACCTCGGCCGCGGTCTACGGCGCCGCCTTCGGCCTGCTGCCCATCGGCTGGATCATCCTCAACGCCATCTTCGTCTACGACATCACCGTCAAGACCGGGAAGTTCGAGGTGGTGAAGGAGACCATCGCCGGCCTGGCCGGCGACCGGCGCATCCAGGTGCTGCTCATCGCCTTCGCCTTCGGCGCCTTCATCGAGGGGGCGGCGGGCTTCGGCACCCCGGTGGCCATCAGCGCCGCCATGCTCATCGGCCTCGGCTTCAAGCCGCTCGCCGCCGCCGGCCTGGCGCTCATCGGCAACACCGCGCCGGTCGCCTACGGCGCCCTCGGCACGCCCATCATCACGCTCGCCAAGGTGACCGGCCTCCCGGAGATCCAGCTCTCCGCCATGGCCGGCCGGCAGCTCCCCTTCTTCTCGCTCATCGTGCCGTTCTGGCTCGTCTGGCAGATGTCCGGCTTCAAGGGGATGATCGAGATCTGGCCGGCCTGCCTGGTGGCGGGCGTCGCCTTCGCCGTCCCGCAGTTCGTCGTCTCCAACTTCTACGGTCCGTCGCTCGTCGACATCTTCGCCGCCGCCAGCTGCATCATCGTCCTCTACCTCTTCCTCAAGGTGTGGCAGCCGAAGAGCATCTGGCGCTTCCCGGACGAGCGCCACGTCGAGGCGCCCACCTCGAGGAAGTTCACCTTCGGCGACGCCTTCATGGGCTGGATGCCCTGGATCGTCCTCTCGGTCTGCGTCTTCATCTGGGGTCTCCCGTCGGTCAAGGCCTGGCTCAACGGCCTGCACAACCCGACCTGGGAGTGGCCGATGCTGCACAACCTGGTCAAGAAGGCGCCGCCGGTGGCCAAGGAGGTCTCGGCCGAGGCGGCCAAGTACAGCCTCAACTACCTGTCGGCCACCGGCACCGGCCTGCTCCTCTCCGGCGTCATCGCCGGCCTCTGGCTCAAGCTCGGGCCGGGCGAGCTCCTGAAGACCTACCTCAACACGCTGAAGCGGGTCCGCTTCTCGCTCCTCACCATCGCCGCCATGCTGGCGCTCGGCTTCACCACCCGCTACTCGGGCTCCGACTCGACCATGGGCCTGGCCTTCGCCTCCACCGGCGTGCTCTTCCCCTTCTTCTCGCCGCTGCTCGGCTGGCTCGGCGTGGCGCTGACCGGCTCGGACACCTCCTCCAACGTCCTCTTCGGCAACCTGCAGGTGGTCTCGGCCCAGCAGATCGGCATGAACCCGATCCTGGCCGCCGCCTCCAACTCCTCCGGCGGCGTCATGGGCAAGATGATCGACGCCCAGTCGATCGTGGTCGCCGGCGTGGCGACCGGCCAGCACGGCAAGGAGGGCGAGATCCTGCGGTACGTCTTCTGGCACTCGCTGGCCCTGGCCGCGCTCGTCGGCGTGGTGGTCTTCCTGCAGGCCTACGTCCTCACCTGGATGGTGCCGCACTAGCGGTCCCCGCTTGACGGCCGGGCGCGGGGGAGCGTAACCAGACGCCCCCGTGCCCGCGCCGCGCAAGCCCGTCAACAAGTGGCTCGTCACCGTCTCGGTGACGTTCGGCACGCTCATGGGGGCGATCGACTCCTCGATCGTCAACGTGGCGCTCTCGCAGATCCGCGGCGCCGTGGGGGCCACGGTCCAGGAGATCACCTGGATCGCCACCGGCTTCGCCATCGCCACCGTCATCGTCATGCCGCTCACCGCCTTCCTGGGGCGGCTCTTCGGCCAGAAGCGGGTCTACATGGCGAGCCTGGCGATCTTCGTCGTCGGCTCGGCCCTGTGCGGCGTGGCCCAGAGCCTCTGGGCGCTGGTCTTCTTCCGGGCGCTGCAGGGCTTCGGGGCCGGCGCGCTCCAGCCGACCGAGCAGGCCATCCTGCGCCAGACCTTCCCGCCGCACGAGCAGGGCATGGCCATGGCCCTCTTCGGCATGGCGGTCATGGTCGGCCCGGCCATCGGCCCGACCCTGGGCGGCTGGATCGTCGACAACTACCACTGGTCCTGGATCTTCTTCATCAACCTGCCGGTCGGCGTGCTCGGCCTCTTCATGGTCTGGCGCTTCGTGCACGAGCCAGAGGACATCCGCGCGGCCAACCAGGCCGCCGCCGCCGAGGTCCGCAAGAACTTCGACTGGCAGGGGATCGCGCTCCTCTGCGTCGGCCTGGCGGCGCTGCAGTACTTCCTGGAGGAGGGGCAGCGCGACGACTGGTTCGAGTCGCGGGTCATCACCGCGGTGGCGGTCGCCGCGCTCCTCGGGCTCGGCGCCTTCGTCTGGCGCGAGCTGACGGCGCCGGTGCCGGCCGTCAACCTGCGCCTCTTCAAGGACCCGGTCTTCACCTCCGGGACGCTCATCGGCGCGGTCATGTTCGCCATCCTGCTCGCCGGCATGTTCCTGCTGCCGCTCTTCATGCAGGAGCTGCTCGGCTTCACCGCCATGCAGTCCGGGCTGGCGCTCATGCCGCGGGTGCTGGTGATGATGGCCGTGACGCCCATCGTGGGGCGGCTCTACAACCGGGTCTCGCCGCGGGTGGCCATCGGCTTCGGCATCCTCTGCATCGCCTTCGGCTCCTGGCAGCAGAGCCACTTCACCCTGGCCACCACCAGCGCCGGCATCGTCGGGGCCATCCTGGTGCAGGGGGTCGGCTTCGCCTGCCTCTTCGTGCCGCTCACCACGGCCGCCCTGTCCAACGTGCCGCGCCACCAGCTGACCGACGCCACCGGCCTCAACTCGCTCTTGCGCCAGATCGGCGCCTCGGCCGGCCTCGCCATCTTCGCCACGCTCCTCTCCCGCTACGCCTCGCAGGCGCGCCACGTCCTCTCGGAGCACCTCGGGCCGGAGCGGCCGGAGGTGCTCGGCTGGCTGGCCCAGCTCCGCGCCGGGCTGCAGGCCCGCGGCTACGACGCCGAGCGCGCCGCCGCCGCCGCGCTGAGCGCGCTCGAGCTGACGACGCTGCGCCAGGCGATGGTCCTCTCCTTCGAGCGGGTCTTCCTGGTGACCGGCATCGCCTTCCTGGCGGTCCTCCCGCTCCTGCTCTTTCTCCGGGTCAAGCGGCCGCGCGGCGGCCACACCCACGTCGAGGTGGTGATCGAATGACGCCCCGCTCCGAGCCGACCCCCGTCGCCGAGCCGCAAGCCGGCCTCTCCTCCCCCGCGCCGTCGCGTCGCCGCCCGCTCGTCGTGGCCCTGGCCGCGGCCGCCGTGGCGCTCGCCGCCTGGGGCGTCCACGCCTGGCGCGCCGCCGGCACCGAGTCGACCGACGACGCCCAGGTGGAGGCCGAGGTGGTGGCCATCGCCCCGCGCATCCCGGGGCAGGTGTTGCGGGTCGCGGTGAAGGAGGATCAGGCGGTGAAGAAGGGCGACCTGATCGTCGAGCTCGATCCGGCCGACCTGGCCGCGCGGGTGGCGCTGGCCGAGGCCGACCTCGACGCGGCGGTGGCCCAGGCGTCGGTGGTCGAGGCCTCGGCGCGCGGCGGCCTGTCGAGCGCGCGGGCCGGGGTCTCCGCCTCCTCGGCCGGGCTGGCCGGGGCGGCGGCGCAGGTGG
>DASTGK010000471.1:0-2445 GCA_035719085.1 Anaeromyxobacteraceae bacterium | reverse complement strand
GGCCACCAGCCAGCCCCCCTCGTCGCTGCGCAGCCGCGGGGCCAGCGCCTCCCAGCGCCCCTTGAGCCAGCCCCAGGCCGCCTCGCGCGTCTCCCGCCCGGCGAGCGCCGCCCGCAGGATGCCGATGGTGTCGCGCAGGTCGTCGCCCCTGTCGACGAGCCCGAGCGCCTCGGCCGCCACGCCGCCGTCGCGGAAGGTGCCGAGCAGCGCCAGGAGCCGCGCCTTCTCCTCGCGGTCGCCGGTCTTCAGCGCCTCGGCGCGGATCCGCTCCGCCAGGTCGCGGTCGCCGTGGATCGCCGCCACGGCGAGCGCCGGCCAGGCCACCTCGGCCGGCACCTGCTTGCGGTCGCCGAGCCAGCGCCGCGCCAGGGCCAGCGCCTCGCCGGCCAGCACCGCCTCCTCGCCCTCGCCGGCCACGAGCGGCAGGAGCCGGCGGCGCAGCGCCCGCGCCTCCTCGTCGTCGTCCGGGCGGGGCAGCCAGCCGAGGGCGCGCGCCCGCTCGCCGTAGGTGCGGCGCAGGAAGGCGCGCCAGTGGGCCACCTCGCGCTCGCCGAGCCAGGCCGGCTGCGCCAGCGCGCCGAGCTCCACCGCGGCCTCGACGAGGAGCCGATCCGGATCGCCCGCGAGCGGGGCCACGAGCGAGAGGGCGTCGGCCGGCGGCAGGTCGCCGCGCCGGGCCAGCAGCGCGGCGTCGGCGGCGAGCGCCAGCTTCTCCGGCGGCGTGAGGTGCTCCAGCAGGACCGGCAGGTCGGCCGCGGTGAGGGCCGAGAGGTAGTAGCCGGTGCCGCCGGCGTTGGGCCAGATCCAGTCCGGGCAGAAGGGCAGCTTGAGCTCGCCCTTCGGCGCGGCGACGAGGCCGCAGGCGGTGGCCTCCTTGCCGGCGGCGCCCGCCCGCACGCAGACCGGCACGCTCCAGCCGGCCGACGCGTCGCGCGGGGCGCCGAGGAGGAACCGCTCCTGGCGCACCACCACCTTGGCGCCCGCGCCGCCGCAGCGGACCGAGGCGTGGAGGAGCGGCACGCCCGGCCGCTCCAGGAAGCCCTTGAAGGAGGCGGCCAGCTCCGGCCCGGCGCCGGCGGCGAGCGCGCCGAGGAAGTCGGCCGAGGTGGCGGCCTGGTCGGCGCGGGCCCGCAGGTGGGCCTTCACCACCTCGCGGAAGCGCTCCTTCCCGGCGAAGGCCTCGAACATGCCGAGCAGCGCCGCCCCCTTGTCGTAGGTGATGGCGCCGTCGAAGGCCCCCTCGATCTCGTGGCGCGAGGCGACCGGCTCGCGCAGGCGCTTGGCGGCCGGCAGCGCGTCGGCGGCGAGCGCCTGGGCCCGCCGCCGCCAGCGGGCGGTGGCGAGGGCGCGCCACGCGGGCTCGACCGCCTCGGTGACGGTGGCGTCCTCCCAGGTGGCGAAGGACTCGTTGAGCCAGGTGTCGTCCCACCAGGCCATGGTGACGAGGTCGCCGTACCAGTGGTGCGCCAGCTCGTGCGCCGCGATGGTGACGTAGGCCTCGCGCCGGGCGCGCGTCTCCTCGCCCGGCGGCAGGAGCGTGAGCGGCTGGCCGAGCGCCACCAGCCCCGGGTGCTCCATCGTCCCCCAGAAGCGCGGCACCACCGCCACGTCGCACTTCTCGTACGGGTAGGGCAGCCCCACCGCCTGCTCCAGCGCCTGCAGCAGGCGCGGCGTCGCCTGCACGGCGTGGCGCGCCTCGGCCCCGCGCCCCTTCGGCAGCACGAAGCGGATGGGCACCTTGGCCTGGCCGCCGGTCCCGCCGTCGACCACGTCGAAGGGGCCGACCACGAAGGCGACCAGGTAGCTCGGCAGGGGGCGCGTCTCGGCGAACTGGACGCGGCGCCAGCCGGCCCGCGACGGCGCCTCGCCCGCCTGCGGGGCGTTCGCGAAGGCGAGGTCGGTGGCCCGCACCTCGAGCGCCAGCCGCCACGGGATCTTGAGGCCCGGCTCGTCGAAGCAGGGGAAGGCGCGGCGCGCGTCGGTCGGCTCGAAGAAGGTGTAGGCGTACCAGCGGTCGCCCTCGGCCACGGCGTAGAGGCCGCGGCTGCGGACCCGGTCGACGGCGCCGGTGAACTGGATCTCGACCGCCGCCTCGCCGGCCGGCACGGGCTCGTCGACCGAGAGGCCGAGGAGCCCGCCGTCCGCCAGGATGGGCGTGGCGGGGCGGCCGCCCACCGCCGCGCGCAGGATCTCGAGCCCCTCGGCGTGGAGCCAGACGACCTTGGCCGGGGCGGCGAGCGCCACGTCGTAGCGGGCCGTGCCGGCGAACCGCTCGGCGGCCGGGTCGACGGCGAGGTCGAGCGCGCCGCGCAGCGGCCGCACCGAGTCGGGGAGGCGCAGCGCGGGCGGCGTCACCGGCCTCGGCAGCGCGGCCTGGGCGGCGGGCGCGTTCGGCGGAGGCGGCGCGGTCTGCGCCCGGGCGGCGGGCGCGAGGTCGCCGGGGGC
>DASTGK010000470.1:0-8080 GCA_035719085.1 Anaeromyxobacteraceae bacterium | reverse complement strand
CCGCCCGCGGGCGGCCTCGGTGCGGCCGCCTACTCGGCGGCCTTCTCAGCCTTCTTGGACTTGCCCTTGGTCTCGCCCTCGGCCTCGGCGGCGGCGGTCTTCTCCACCAGCTCGATGACCGACATCTCGGCGTTGTCGCCGGCGCGGCGCCCCTGCTGGCGCGCCGCGACGTCGAGGACGGTGCGGAAGGCCTTGGCCGTCCGCCCGCCCCGCCCGATGACCCGCCCGAGATCGTCCGGGGCCACCGTGAGCTCGAAGACCGTCGAGCGATCGCGCTCGATGGCCTCCACCGTCACGGCGTCCTTGCGGTCGACGAGCTCGCGGGCGAGCCAGAGGACGAGGTCGCGCACGGACCTAGGCCTTCTTCTCCGCCGCGGGCTTGGCGATCTTGGCCCGCTTCAGGAGCATGGCCACCGTCTGGGACGGCACGGCGCCGTTGGCCAGCCAGTGCTGCACCCGCTCGGCCTTGAGCTGCAGGACCTCGGGCTTCTTGGTGGGATCGTAGATGCCCACGTCCTCGATGTACTTGCCGTCGCGGGGCTTGCGCGAGTCGGTCGCCACCACGTGGTAGAAGGGCGCCTTGTGCGTGCCGGCCCGCGAGAGCCGAAGAACCACTGCCATGTGAACCGCCTCCTGAAGGCCGACCCTCGGGCCGGCCTCGGTGCGGCCGCGCTTACTCCGCGGCCTTCTCCGCCTTCTTGGTCTTGGCCTTGGGGGCCTTCTCGGCCTTGGCCGCCGTCTCGTCCTCGCCCTCGGCCGCGGCGCTGCCGCGCTCGACGAGCTCGATGACCGCCATCTCGGCGTTGTCGCCGGCCCGGCGCCCCACCCGCACGATGCGGGTGTAGCCGCCCGGCCGCGACTTGAACCGCTCGGCGATCGGGCCGAACAGCTTCACGAGCACCTCGACGTCGCGGACGTCGCGGTTGACGAGCCGGCGGGCGTGCGGCGTGCCCCGCTTGGCCGCGGTGATCACCTTGTCGGCGATCCGCTTCAGCTCCTTGGCCTTCGGCGTGGTGGTGACGATCTTCTCGTGCCGCAGCAGCGAGGTGACCATGTTCCTGAACATGGCCGTGCGGTGCTCGGTGGTGCGGTCGAGCCGTCGGCCGGCAATCCGGTGCTTCATCGCGTTCTCCCTTTCGGTCCGGGGCTGGCGCTAGACCTTCGGCGCCGCAGGCGGGGTCTTCGGCGGCCAGCTCTCGAGCTTCATCCCGAGCGAGAGGCCCATCTCGGCCAGGATCTCCTTGATCTCCTTGAGCGACTTCCGGCCGAAGTTCTTGGTCTTGAGCATCTCGGCCTCGGTCTTCTGGACGAGGTCGCCGATGGTCTTGATGTTGGCGTTCTGGAGGCAGTTGGCGCTGCGGACCGAGAGCTCCAGCTCGTCGACCGAGCGGAAGAGGTTCTCGTTCAGCTTCGTCTCCTCGATGGGCTTCACCTCCTCGACGGGCTCCTCCGTCTCGTCGAAGTTGATGAAGATCGAGAGCTGCTCCTTGACGATCTTGGCCGCGTAGGCGACCGCGTCGGCCGGGGCCACCGAGCCGTCGGTCCAGACCTCGAGCGTCAGCTTGTCGTAGTCGGTCTGCTGCCCGACGCGCGCGTTGGTGACCTGGTAGTTCACCTTGCGGATGGGCGAGAAGAGCGCGTCGATGGGGATGGTGCCGATGGGCGAGCCCGGGACCTTGTTCTTGTCGGCCGGGACGTAGCCGCGGCCGCGGCGGGCCGTCATCTCCATGCGCACCCGGCCGCCCTCGCTGATGGTCAGCACGTGGTGGCCCGGGTTGAGCACCTCGACCTGGCCGTCGGCGAGGATGTCGCCGGCCTTGATCTCCTTGGGGCCGTCCGCCTCGATCCGGATCGTCTTCACCTCGTTGGTGTGGATCTGGAGGAGGACCTCCTTGAGGTTGAGGATGATGTCGGTGACGTCCTCGGCCACCTCGGGGATGGTCATGAACTCGTGCTCCACCCCCTCGACCTTGACCGAGGTGATGGCGGCGCCCTGCAGGCTCGAGAGGAGCACGCGGCGCAGCGAGTTGCCGAGGGTGATCCCGAAGCCGCGCTCCAGCGGCTCGGCGACGAACTTGCCGTAGGTGTTGGACTGCGACTCGGCGTCGACCGTCAGGCCGCGGGGCTTGATGAGGTCGCGCCAGTTCTTGGTGGTGATCGCGTCGGAGGCCATGGGCTGTCTCCCGGTCCGCCGCCCCCTCCCCCTCCCCGCCCAGCCTGGCGGTGATGGGGCGCCGTGGGGCGCGCGGCGTCTGACGCCGCGGGCCCGGCTGCCCGGGCCCGCGTCGTGGTTGGAAAAGCGGTGCGGCTACTTCGAGTAGAGCTCGACGATGAGCTGCTCCTGGATCGGCATGGTGATGTCCTCGCGCGAGGGCGAGGTCTTCACGGTGCCCTTGAAGCCCGGCTTGTCGAGCTCCAGCCAGGCCGGCACGCCGCGGCGGTCCACCGCCTCGACCGCCTCGCCGATGCGGACGACCTTCTTCGAGCGCTCCCGCAGCTCGACGACGTCGCCGACGCGGCACAGGTAGCTGGCGATGTTGACCTTGCGGCCGTTCACCTTGAAGTGGCCGTGGCGGACCAGCTGCCGGGCCTCGTTGCGGGTGTCGGCGAAGCCGAGCCGGAAGACCACGTTGTCGAGCCGGAGCTCGAGGGTCTGCAGCAGGTTCTCGCCGGTCTTGCCCTTGCGGGCGGCGGCGTTGGCGTAGGCGTGGCGGAAGCCGGCCTCGAGCAGGCCGTACATGCGCTTCACCTTCTGCTTCTCACGCAGCTGCACGCCGTACTCGGAGAACTTGACGCGCCCCTGGCCGTGCTGGCCCGGCGGGTACGGGCGGCGCTCGATGGCACACTTGTCCGTGTAGCAGCGGTCGCCCTTCAGGTACATCTTCAGGTTTTCCCGGCGGCACAGCCGGCAGACGCTTTCGCAGTAACGAGCCACGGTGTTCTCCTGATCAGACGCGACGGCGCTTGGGCGGCCGGCAGCCGTTGTGCGGGATCGGGGTCACGTCCCGGATGAGCGAGATCTTCAGGCCGGCGGCGGCCAGCGCGCGCAGCGCCGACTCGCGGCCCGCGCCCGGGCCCTTGACGACGACCGAGACCGACTTCAGCCCGTGCTCCATCGCCTTGGCCGCGGCGTCGCCCGCCGCCACCTGCGCGGCGAACGGCGTCGACTTGCGCGAGCCCTTGAAGCCGCGGGCGCCGGCGCTCGACCAGGAGATGACGTTCCCGGTCGGGTCGGTGATGGTGATCATCGTGTTGTTGAACGTCGCCGCGATGTGCACGATGCCGTTGGCGATGTTCTTCTTGACCCGCTTCTTCCCCTTCTTCGGGGTGACGGGCGAGGCGGTGATGGGCTCGATGCCGCCCAGGTTCGGCACGGAGGGAGCGCTGCTCTCCTCGGCCTTGGGGGCCGCCGCCTCCGGCTTCTTGGCGGGCTTCTCGGTCGTCTTCTCGTCGGCCACTCGTCGTTCTCCGGTTGAGGGTCGCGGCTACTTCGGCGCGGGAGCCGCGGTGGGCGCCTTGCGGACCAGGCCCTTCTTCGGGCCCTTGCGCGTGCGCGCGTTGGTGTGGGTGCGCTGGCCGCGGACCGGCAGGCCCTTGCGGTGGCGCAGGCCGCGGTAGCAGCCGAGGTCCATGAGCCGCTTGATGTTCATCGAGATCTCGCGGCGGAGGTCGCCCTCCACCTTGAGCGTCTGCTCGATGGCCTCGCGGATGCGGCGGACCTCGTCGTCGGTGAGGTCCTTGGTGCGGGTGGCGACGTCGACCTTCGCCTTCTCGCACAGGACCTTCGCGCTGGTCCGGCCGATCCCGTAGATGTACTGCAGGCTGACCTCGATCCGCTTCTCGCGGGGCAGGTCGACGCCGGCGATGCGAGCCATTCGTCTACTCTCCAGTCTCGCGCCGGGCTAGCCCTGGCGCTGCTTGTGACGGGGGTTGGCCGGGCAGATGATCCGCACGGTGCCCTTGCGCTTGATGACCTTGCACTTGTCGCAAATCTTCTTGACCGACGCGCGGACCTTCATGACCGACGCCTCCCTGAACTGCGCCATCAAAGACGAAAAGCCCCGCCTCGACTTCCGGCGGGACCGGCGGCGGGAGCCGGACCGCGCCCCCGAACTGCTATAGCCGCCCGAAAATTCTCCGGGATCTCCCGGATCGGCCGCCCAGACCGCGCGGCTTCGCGGAGGGCGCCTAATAACACAGGCCTTTTTCCCGTGCAAGCGGTTGCCTGCTGCGGGACGCCGCGGCCTCCTCTCATCCACCCCCGACGCCGGGCTCCAGCGGGACGCCAGGCGGCAAGGTCAGGATCTCCGGGCCGTTTTCGGTGATGGCCACGGTGTGCTCGAAGTGGGCCGAGAGCCGCCCGTCGAGGGTAACCGCAGTCCACCCGTCGTCGAGCGTGTCGACCTGGTACGTCCCGGCGTTCACCATCGGCTCGATGGCGAGCACCATGCCGGCGCGCAGGCGCGGGCCGGTGCCGGGCGTCCCGTAGTTGGGGACCTGCGGCGGCTCGTGGAGGCGGCGGCCGATGCCGTGGCCGACGAAGTCGCGGACCACCGAGAAGCCGCTCGCCTCGACGTGGGCCTGGACGGCCGCGCCGAGGTCGCCGACCCGCCGGTCCGGGCGCGCCGCCGCGATGGCGCGGGCCAGGGCGGCCCGGGTCACCTCGATGAGCCGCCGGGCCTCGTCCGAGGCGGCGCCCACCGGCACGGTGATGGCCGAGTCGGCGTAGAAGCCGCCGAGCACCACCCCGAAGTCGAGGCCGACGATGTCGCCCTCGCGCAGCGCGCGCCGCGCCGAGGGGATGCCGTGGACGACCTCCTCGTTCACCGAGATGCAGAGCGAGGCCGGGTAGCCGTGGTAGCCGAGGAAGGCAGGCTCGGCGCCGCGCGCCCGGGTGCGCGCCTCGGCCAGCCGGTCGACCTCGAGCGTGGTCATGCCGGGCGCCAGCGTGCGGGCCAACTCCTGCAGCACGTCGTGCACGACGAGGCCGGCCTCGCGGATGCGGGCCAGGTCGTCGCGGCTCTTGAGGGCGATCCGCTCGCGCGAGTGGGCGTCCATGACGGGCGGGCGGCGGCCGCGCTAGCGGCCGAGGAGCTTCCGGGTGGCGGCCAGGACGGCGTCGGGCGCGCCGAGGCCGTCGACCTCGGCCACCTGCCCGCGGGCCTGGTAGAAGGCCTTGAGCGGGGCGGTCTTGGCGACGTACTCCTGCATCCGCTTGCGGACGTTCTCCGGCTTGTCGTCCTCGCGGAGCACGAGCGCGGTCCCGTCCTTGTCGCAGGCGCCGGCCGCCTTCGGCGGGCTCTGCGTGACGTGGTAGACGGCGCCGCACGTCGGGCAGCTGCGCCGGCCGCCGATGCGGTCGACGAGCGCCGCCTCGCTCACCTCGTAGGAGACGACCTTGTCGATCGAGCGCCCGAGGCGCGCCAGGAGCGCGTCGAGGAAGGCGGCCTGCCCGGTGGTGCGCGGGTAGCCGTCGAGGATGCAGCCCCGCGCCAGGTCGGGGCGCGCGAGCCGCTCCTCGACCATGGCGTTGGTGATGTCGTCGGTGACCAGGCCGCCCGAGTCCATGATGGCCTGCACCCGCTTGCCGATCTCCGTCCCGCGCGCCTTGTGGTCGCGGAACATGTCGCCGGTGGAGACGTGCGCGATGCCGTAGGCCTGGGCCAGGAGCTTCGCCTGGGTCCCCTTCCCCGCGCCGGGCGGGCCGAGCAGGATCAGGATCATGGTGTCACCCTCGCGAGCGGGCGGCGCCCGGTGCCGGGCGCCGGTCCCGTCATGCGCCGACCGGCTGGCCCGACGCGATGCGCCGGCCGCGGATGCGCGGGCCGCGGGGGCCGGTGAAGCCCTCGTAGTGCCGGGTGATGAGGTGCCCCTCGATCTGCTGCACCGTGTCGAGCGCCACGCCCACCACGATGAGCAGCGAGGTGCCGCCGAAGTAGAAGGTGACGCCGAACTCGCTCGTGATGATGGTCGGCAGCACGCAGATGGCGGCCAGGTACATGGCGCCGCCGAAGGTGATGCGCGACAGCACGTGGTCGATGTAGTCGGCCGTCTTCTTGCCCGGCCGGATGCCCGGGATGTAGCCGCCGTACTTCTTCAGGTTGTCGGCGACGTCCACCGGGTTGAAGGTGACCGCCGTGTAGAAGTAGGCGAAGAAGACGATGAGGACGACGTAGAGCGTGTTGTAGACCCAGGTCCCGGGGGCGATGGCGGACTGCAGCTGCCCGAGGAACGGGAACCAGCCGGCCAGCGTCGCCGGGAAGAGCAGCAGGGAGCTGGCGAAGATGGGCGGGATGACGCCCGAGGTGTTGACCTTGAGCGGCAGGTGGGTCGACTGGCCGCCGTAGAGCTTCCGGCCGACGACGCGCTTGGCGTACTGCACCGGGATGCGGCGCTGGCCGCGCTCCACGAAGACGATGACGCCGACCACCACCACCATCACCACGGCCAGGATGAGCAGGCCGAGCTCGCTCATCTGCGAGCCGGGCGCCCGGTAGGCCATGAAGGTCTGGTAGGCGGCCGCTGGGACGCGGGCCACGATGCCGGCGAAGATGATGAGCGAGATCCCGTTGCCGATGCCGCGCTCGGTGATCTGCTCGCCCATCCACATGATGAAGGCGGTGCCGGCCGCCAGCGAGATCATGGTGAGGAGGCGGAAGCCCCAGCCCGGCTCGGCCACCACCGAGGCGCCGGCGTTGGTGCGCAGCGACTCGAGGTAGGTGGCGATGCCGTACCCCTGCACCGCCGAGAGGACGATGGTGAGGTAGCGGGTGTACTGGGTGATCTTGCGGCGCCCGAGCTCCCCCTCCTTCTGCAGCTTCTCCAGGGCCGGGACGACCACCGTGAGGAGCTGCAGGATGATGGAGGCGGAGACGTACGGCATGATGCCGAGCGCGAAGATCGAGAGCTGCTCGAGCGCGCCGCCGGAGAAGAAGTTGAGGAGCCCGAGCAGGTTGCCCTGGCGGACGATGTCCCGCATGGCGATGCGGTCCACCCCCGGGGTGGTGACGAAGATGCCGAGCCGGTACACGGCCAGCATCCCCAGGGAGAACAGGAGCCGCTTGCGCAGCTCGGGGATCCGGAAGATGTTCGTCAGCCCGCTCGCCATGCGGCTCCCTTCCGTCGCTACGCCTTGGCCGCGGCGGCCTTCTTCGCCGCCTTGGCCTTCTGGTGCATCGTGACCGGCGCCGGGACGAGCTCGACCGTCCCGCCGGCCTTCTCGATGGCCGCGCGCGCGCCGGCCGTGATCCGGTCGACCTTGACCGAGACCTTGCCGGTGAGCTCGGCCGAGCCGAGGATCACCACGCCGTCGAAGCGGCCGCGGACCAGCCCGGCCGCCTTCAGGGCGGCGGCGTCGACGACGCCGGTGAGCCCCTCGAGATCGCCCACCTGCACCTCGGCGAACTCGCGACGGAAGATGTTCTTGAAGCCGAACTTCGGCAGGCGCCGCTGGAGCGGCATCTGGCCGCCCTCGAAGCCCTCGAACCGCATGTTGCCGGTGCGGGCCTTCTGGCCCTTGCCGCCGCGGCCGGCGGTCTTGCCGAGGCCGGAGGCCTGGCCGCGACCGACGCGCTTGCGGACCTTGCTGGAGCCCTTGGGCGCCTTGAGCGTATTGAGCGACATGAAAGCGTCTCCTTGTAGCACGGGGGCCGCGGCGCTACGAGCGCGCGGCCGCCTTCGTGCGGGCCTTGCGCCCCTGCGGGGCGGGGGCGTCGACCACCTCGAACGTCACCAGGTAGTGCACCTTGGCGATCATCCCGCGGGTCTGCGGCGTGTCGGGGAGGAGCTTCACCGAGTTGGTCTTCTTGAGCCCCAGCCCGGCCACCGTGATGCGGTGGGCCTCCGGGCAGCCGGCGAGCCCCTTGACCAGCTTGACCTTGATGGCAGCCATGAATCGCTCCTAGCTCTGGATCTCGGCGAGCGTCTTGCCGCGCCGCTTGGCGGTGTCGTCGGCCGAGCGGAGGCGCTTCAGGCCGGCGACGGTCGCCTTGATGACGTTGTGCGGGTTGCGGGAGCCCTGGCTCTTGGTGAGCACGTTGCGGATCCCGGCCGACTCGAGGACGGCGCGGACGGCGCCGCC
>DASTGK010000469.1:0-5324 GCA_035719085.1 Anaeromyxobacteraceae bacterium | reverse complement strand
GGGCGCTCGACGCGGAGCTGGGCGAGGCGGCGCCGCCCGACGTCGCGGCGGCCGAGGCGGCGCGCCTGGCGACCGCCGCCGAGGCGGCGCGGACGCGCGACGAGGTGATCCGGCTCGAGGAGGAGGGGAAGCGCCTCGGCGCGCTCTCCGACCGGCTCGGCCAGCTCCAGGCGGAGCTCGCGGCGCGCGAGGCGCGGCTCGCCGTGCTGGGGCGCGTGGCCGAGGTGACCCGCGGCAAGAACGCGCTCAACATGAGCCTCCAGCGCTTCGTCCTCGCGGCCCGCCTCGAGGAGGTGGCCGAGGCGGCGAGCGCCCGGCTGGCGGTCATGTCGCGCGGCCGGTTCCGGCTGCGCCACGACACGGCGGTGCTGCGGCGCAACCAGGCCTCCGGCCTCTCCCTGGTGGTCGAGGACGCCTGGACCGGCGCCACCGACCGACCGGTCGGCGCCCTCTCCGGCGGCGAGAGCTTCCTCGCCAGCCTCTCGCTCGCGCTCGGCCTCTCCGACGTGGTGCTGCGCCGCTCCGGCGGGCGGCGGCTCGACTCCCTCTTCGTCGACGAGGGGTTCGGCACGCTCGACGAGGGGACGCTCGACACCGCCATCCGCGCGCTCGAGGAACTGCGCCAGGCCGGACGGGTCGTGGGCGTCATCTCCCACGTCGCCGAGCTGCGGCGGCGCATCCCGGCCCGCATCGAGGTCCAGCCCGGGCCGCGCGGGTCGGTGGCGACGGTCCGTCCAGCCTGACCGGCGGCCTCAACCTCCCCTAACCGGCCGGATCCCGGGCCCCTTCCCGGTCCGCGAGGCAGTCCGCCACGCCCCCTCGCCGCCCCCCGGTGCTTGACACGACCCACGGCGGCCACTTATCGGTCCCGGCCAATGCCTCCGACGTCCCTCGTCATCGTCGAGTCTCCCGCCAAGGCGAAGACCATCGAGAAGTACCTCGGCTCCGACTTCCGGGTGCTGGCCTCCGTGGGCCACGTGGTCGACCTGCCGTCGAGCGGCCTCTGCGTCGACACCGAGCACGACTTCGCGCTCACCTACGAGGTGACCAAGAAGGACGTCATCCGCGACCTCAAGGACGCGCTCAAGGGCGTCTCCCGCCTCTACCTCGCGACCGACGAAGACCGCGAGGGCGAGGCGATCGCCTGGCACCTGAAGGAGCAGCTGAAGCCCAAGGTGCCGGTGCGGCGCATGGTCTTCAACGAGATCACCAAGAAGGCCATCACCGAGGCGGTGGATCAGACTCGCGACGTCGACATGGGGCTCGTCGACGCCCAGGAGGCGCGGCGCACCCTCGACCGGCTCTACGGCTACGAGGTCTCGCCGGTGCTCTGGCGCAAGGTCGGCCCGGGGCTCTCGGCCGGCCGCGTCCAGTCGCCCGCGGTCCGGCTGGTGGTGCAGCGCGAGCTGGAGCGGATGCGCTTCCGCTCCGCCACCTACTGGAACCTGACGGCCAAGCACCCGACCTCGCCCGCCTTCGAGTCGACGCTCACCGCCGTCGACGGCCGCCGCGTCGCCACCGGCAAGGACTTCGACGAGAACGGGAAGCTCGCCTCCGACGCCCTGGCGCTCGGCGAGGCCGCGGCCCGGGCGCTCGCCGCCGGCCTGGCCGGCCGCCCGGTGACGGTGAAGTCGCTGGAGCGGCGCCCCTCCCGCAGCTCGCCCAAGCCCCCCTTCATCACCTCCACGCTGCAGCAGGAGGGCGGCCGCAAGCTGCGCCTCTCGGCCCAGCAGGTGATGCGCGTGGCCCAGGGGCTCTACGAGCGCGGCTACATCACCTACATGCGCACGGACAGCACCACGCTCTCCGAGACGGCGCTCGCCGCCGCCCGCGCCCAGATCGCCGAGCTCTTCGGCCAGAAGTTCCTGCCGGCGCAGCCGCGCACCTACGCCAAGAAGGCCAAGAACGCCCAGGAGGCCCACGAGGCCATCCGCCCCGCCGGCGACGCCTTCCGCACCCCCGAGTCGCTCGACGGCGAGCTCAAGGGGACGGAGCTGAAGCTCTACGAGCTCATCTGGAAGCGGACCATCGCCTCGCAGATGGCCGACGCCGAGGGCGAGTCGCTGGCGGTGAAGCTCGAGGCCGTCACCGCCGGCGGCCAGGCCTGCGAGCTCTCCGCCTCCGGGCGCACCATCCTCTTCCCCGGTTTCCTGCGCGCCTACGTCGAGGGGTCGGACGATCCCGAGGCGGCGCTCGACGACCAGGAGTCGCCGCTGCCGGCGCTGCGCCAGGGCGAGGCGGTGCCGGTCGCCGCGGTCGAGCCGAGCGGCCACGCCACCACGCCGCCGGCCCGCTACACCGAGGCCTCGCTGGTGAAGAAGCTGGAGGAGCTGGGCATCGGGCGCCCCTCCACCTACGCCTCGATCATGGGGGCGCTCGCCGCCAAGTACGTCTGGAAGAAGGGCCAGGCGCTCGTGCCGGACTGGGTGGCCTTCGTGGTCACCGCGCTCCTCGAGCAGCACTTCGGCGAGCTCGTCGACTTCGCCTTCACCGCCGAGATGGAGGACGACCTCGACCGGATCGCCGGGCGCGAGCGGGCCAAGCTCGACTTCCTCCGGGCCTTCTACTTCGGCGACCAGAAGCACTCCGGCCTGCGGCGCCTCGTGGGCGGCGGCCTCGACACCATCGACCCGGCGGCGCTCAACGCCATCCCCATCGGCAAGGACCCGGACGGCGTCGACATCGTGGCCCGCGTCGGCCGCTACGGCCCCTACCTGAAGCGCGGCGAGGAGACCGCCCCCATCCCGCAGCAGCTCGCCCCCGACGAGCTGACGCCGGAGAAGGCGCTCGAGATCCTCTCGGCCCCGCGCGGCGGCCGGCTGCTCGGCCCCGACCCGGCCTCGGGCCTCCCGGTCTTCGTGAAGTCGGGGCGCTTCGGCCCCTACGTCCAACTCGGCGAGGCGGCCGGCAAGGAGAAGCCGCAGAAGACGCAGTCGCTGCTCCGCAGCATGGACCCGCGCACGGTGACGCTGGAGCAGGCGCTGCAGCTCCTCGCCCTGCCCCGGCTGCTCGGCCAGGGGCCGGGCGGCGAGGACGTCCTCGCCTGCTACGGCAAGTTCGGGCCCTACCTCACCATGGGCAAGGAGAGCCGCAACCTCTCCGGCGACGACGACGCCGTCGTCCTCACCATCGGCCTCGCCCGGGCGCTCGAGATCCTCTCCCAGCCGAAGCAGTTCCGCGGCCGCGGCCAGCCCAAGCCGCCGCTCGCCACCTTCGGCGAGGACCCGGTCTCCGGGAAGAAGATCGTCATGAAGGAGGGGCGCTTCGGCTTCTACGTCACCGACGGCGAGACCAACGCCTCCCTGCGGCGCGGCGACGACCCGGCCGACATGACGCCGGAGCGGGCGGTGGAGCTCATCGCCGAGCGGCGCGAGTACCTGGCGTCGCCGGAGGGGCAGCAGAAGGCGGCGCTCCGGGCCGCGAAGAAGGGGGCGCGCGGGGCCAAGCCCGCGGCCAAGGCCGCCGCCAAGAAGGCGCCCAAGGCCCACGCCGCGCACGAGGCGCACGAGGCGCACGCCGGCCACGCCGAGAAGAAGGCCGAGGCGAAGCCGAAGGCGGCCGCGAAGAAGAAGGCCGCCTCGAAGAAGAAGGTCGCGGCCAAGGCGGAGTAGCTCGGAATCCAGCCCCCTCACCCCGGCCCTCTCCCCCGTTGGGGGAGATGGAGGACGACGGCCCCCGGGGGCCCTCGCACCCACCGCCCCGCCCCGGCATGATGCCCGCCCGGAGGTGCCGGCCAGGCCGTGGGCGAGCCCATCCTCAACACGCGTCGCGCGCTGCGCGTCCCGGCCCGCTGCCGGCTCCGCGCCGAGGCGGGCGGCGAGGCCTGGTACGGCGAGACCGAGGACATCGGCCCGCTCGGCTGCCGGGTGGTCGGCCCCATGCCGCTGCCGAGCGGCCAGCCCATCCGGCTCGCCATCTCCACGCTCCGCGTCGACCGGCTCCTCGAGGCCGATGGGCGCGTCGCCTGGGCCGGCGGTCGGCTCCCCTGGCGCCACGGCGTCGCCTTCGACGCCTCCGCCCACGCGCGCAGCCTGGGCTGGTTCGACCGGCTGGTGGGGGCCGACCCGGGGCTCCTCGCCGACGACCCGGTGCCGGACCGGCTGGCGCCCGAGGTGACGCTCTACCCGGGCGCGGCGCCGCGGACGCTCGACGGCTACGGCCCGGACGAGCTGGCGGTGCTGCGAAAGGTCGGGGCCGGCGCGACGGCCGGCGAGCTGCGGGCGCGGCTGACCCCGGGCTGGGACCGGTCGCGCCGGGCGCTCTTCGCCCTCATCGCCCGGCGGGCCCTCACCACCGCGCGGGAGGCGGCGGGCGACCCGGCCGCCTGGGCCCGGCTCCTCGCCGGCGGGGCGCGCACGCCGCCGCCGCGCCGGCCCGAGGCCGACGAGGCGCTCGACCTGGCGCGCGGCGCCCTCTCGGTGGGGCGGGTCGAGGAGGCGCGCCGGCTCCTGCGCCACGCCCTCGAGCTCGCGCCCGGCGATCCGGAGATCGGCACCGAGCTGCGGCGGGCGCTGGCGCTGCCGGGGCCGTGAGCCGCCCGGCTACTTCTCGCCGCGGTAGATGAGCCCGCCCGGCGGCAGCAGCTTCTTCATCTTGTCGGCCGCCACCGTCTTCTGCGAGAGGGCGTCGATCTCGAAGCCGTACATGCCGGCGCGCATCACCGTGTAGCCGGAGGGGCAGCACATCGGGTCGCCGGGGCGCCGGTCGGCGAACCAGAGCTCGGCCGAGCCGTCCGGCGACATGACCACGAACTCGGCGCCGGCGTAGGCGTAGTCGCCGAGCGCCTTGGTGCGCGGGTCCCAGACGACGAGGTGCACCTCGAGCGGGCCGCAGGTGCCGGCGCAGGCCCGGGCGCCGGCGATCACCACCGGGAACTTCCCCTTCGCCTTGTTGCTGCCGAGGAGCGGCTCGACGAAGAGCGCCTGCTTCTCGTTGCCGCGCAGCTCCGCCTGGAAGCGGACCTTCCAGCCCCCGCCCGCCCGGCCGGCGATGACCAGCTCGTGCGTGGCGCGCGAGTCGATGCGCTGCCCGGCGCGCCACTGCGACGAGCGCGGGCCGTAGTCGAGCCGGTCGGGGTGGAGGTAGCGGGCCACCAGGATCCACTCCGGCAGCCGGTCGCCGTCGAGATCGACGGCCCTGGCGTCGACGAGCGTCCGGCCCTTCGCGAGCAGCGCCACCACCTCGGGCGGAGGCCGCTCGAAGGGCGTCGCCGGGGCGCCGGTGGTGGGCTCGAAGGGGGAGCCGAGCGACGGCGGCGGCGGGAGCGCGATCTCGTGGTCCGGCCTGGCTGGCGCCGCGGGCGCGGCCGGCGCGGCCTGGGGAGC
>DASTGK010000468.1:0-10698 GCA_035719085.1 Anaeromyxobacteraceae bacterium | reverse complement strand
GCCCTGGCGGGCGCGGCGGCGACCGGCTGGCTGCGGGTGGCGGCCGACCGCCACTGGGCCACCGACGTCCTGGCCGGCGCGGCCGCCGGCACCACGGTCGGGCTCGTGGTGCCGCTCCTCGTGCTCGGGCCTGACCCGCGCCCGGCCCGGTGAGCGTCCGCCGATCGCGGGGCAGCGGGGCCGCTGGCGGGGTGGCGCCCCGCGTGCTAACGGATCGTCGCAGCCGAGGGATGCCCGCATGAGCCAGGGAACCGCCGTCGCCAGCCTCCAGGTGATCCACTCGACCGACCGCGAGGCGCAGGGGCGCCGCTACCCGGTCGGCGCCGACGAGGTGACCATCGGCCGCGAGGCCGACAACACCATCCTCGTCTCCTCCGACCAGGCGTCGCGCCACCACGCCCGCATCCGGCGCCAGGGCGACGGCCACGTCGTCGAGGACCTCGGCTCCACCAACGGCACCTTCGTCAACTCGAAGCAGGTGACCGAGCAGCCGCTGCGCCACGGCGACGTGCTGCGCATCGCCTCGACGGTGCTGAAGTACGTGGTCGACGCGTAGGCGCTACATCATCCCGAGCTGCAGCCGGGCCGCCTCGCTCATGCGCGAGGGGTCCCACGGCGGGTCGAAGACCAGCTCCACGTCCGCCTGCTTCACGCCCGGCACCGCCAGGCACCTGCGGCGCACGTCCTCCACCAGCATCGGCCCGACGCCGCAGCCGGGCGCGGTGAGCGTCATGTAGACGAGCACGCGGTGGCCGCCCTCGACCGGCTCGCTCGCCACCGAGTAGACCAGCCCCAGCTCCACGATCGAGGCCGGGATCTCCGGGTCGAAGACGTCCTGCAGCGCCGTCCAGACCTTCTGCGCGTCGAAGGGCCCCTCCAGCGAGGCGGCGCGGGCCTCGGCCGCCTGGCGGGCCTGCGTCTCGAACGGCTCGCCGAGCGCGTCGGCGTCCTTGCCGTCGATCCGGAGCAGCTGACCGCGCTCGTTCATGAGCGTGAAGCTGCCGCCCAGCGCCTGCTGGACGACGAGCCAGGCCCCCTCGGGCAGCAGGACGGCGTCGCCCTGCGGGATGAGGGTCGCCTCGACGGCGCGCAGCAGGGTGACGGGCTCGTGGGCCATGGCGGCTCCTACTCGGTGCTGGCGGTGCCGCCGCCGCGCAGGGCGGCGCGCAGGGTGTGCCAGGGGAGGCTGGCGCACTTCACCCGCGTGGGGAACTCGTGCACGCCGCCGAAGACGGCCAGCTTGCCGAGCCCCGGCAGCTCGTCGGCCGCGGCCGGCCCCTCGGTGACCAGCCGGTGGAAGGTCTCGAACAGGGCGTCGATCTCGTCGGCCCGCTTCCCCTTCACCAGGCCGGTCATCACCGAGGCCGAGGCCTTGGAGATGGCGCAGCCGTCGCCGACGAAGCGCGCCTCGACCACCGCGCCGTCCTCGACGCGCGCCTCGATCGTGAGGTGGTCGCCGCAGAGCGGGTTGCGCCCCTCGGCCTGGTGGGTGGCCCCCTCCAGCTTGCCGAAGTTCCGGGGGCGCCGGCCGTGGTCGAGGATGACCTCCTGGTAGAGGTCCTGGAGCTCACTCATGGTGGTCACCGGGGGCGGTCATCCGAAGAGCTCGCGGGCGGCGTGGAGGGCGCGCACCAGCGCCTCCACGTCCGACGGGAGGTTGTAGGCGGCGAAGCTGGCCCGGCTGGTGGCGGCCAGGCCGAAGCGCTGCATCAGCGGCTGGGCGCAGTGGTGGCCGGCCCGGATGGCGACGCCGTGCCGGTCGACGATGGTGGCGAGGTCGTGCGGGTGGATCCCCTCCATCACGAAGGAGAGGGCGCCGGCCCGCTCGCGCGGCTCGCCCACGAGGCGCAGCCCCGGCACCTCCCGCAGCGCCGCCTCGGCGTGGCGCAAGAGCGCCCGCTCGTGCGCGGCGATGGCCGGGAGCCCCCGCGCCGTCACCCAGTCGATGGCCGCCGCCAGCCCCACCGCGCCGGCGATGTGCGGCGTGCCGGCCTCGAACTTGTGCGGCACGTCGTTCCAGGTGGAGCCCTCGAAGGTGACCGAGCGGATCATGTCGCCGCCACCCTGCCAGGGCGGCATCGCCTCGAGGTGCTCGCGCTTCGCCCACAGGACGCCGATGCCGGTCGGCCCGTAGAGCTTGTGGCCGCTGAAGGCGTAGAAGTCGACGCCCGCCTGGCGCACGTCGAGGCCGAGGTGCGGGGCCCCCTGGGCGCCGTCCACCAGCACCGGCACGCCGCGGGCGCGGGCCATGGCCGCGATCCGGTCGAGCGGCGTCACCGTGCCGAGCGCGTTCGACACCTGCGTCACGGCGAGGAGCCGCACCCGCGGCCGCTCGAGGAGCCGCCCCAGCGCCTCGAGATCGAGCTCGCCGCGGTCGTCGACCGGGGCCGGCACCACCGCCGCCCCCCGCTCGGCGGCCACCAGCTGCCAGGGGACGATGTTGGAGTGGTGCTCGAGGGTCGTGACCACCACCTCGTCGCCGGCGCCGAGCCGCTGGCGGCCGAAGGTCTGGGCCACCAGGTTGACCGCCTCGGTGGTGCCGCGCACGAAGACCACCTCGCGCGGGTCGGCGCCGAGGAAGCGGGCCACGGTGACGCGCGCCCCCTCGTAGGCCCGGGTGGCCCGCTCCGAGAGCGCGTGCACGCCGCGGTGGACGTTGGCGTTGTCCTGCTCGTAGTAGCGCGCCAGGGCGTCGAGCACGGCCCGGGGCTTCTGGGCGGTGGCGGCGCTGTCGAGGTAGACGAGCGGCTTGCCCCGCACCTGCTGCTGCAGGATGGGGAACTCGGCGCGCACCCGCTCGGCGTCGAAGGGAGCGGCGGGCGCCGCGGCGGCGCGGGTGGTGGCGGTGGTGACGGCCTCGATCATGCGGCCTCCAGCAGGCGCGTCCCCTCGGGCAGCCGCGCGGCCACCAGCGCCCGGGCGCGCGCCTGCAGCGGCTCGGGCCGGACCCGCTCCACCATCTCGGCGGCGAAGGCGTAGATGAGCAGCGTGCGCGCCGCCGCCTCGGAGAGGCCGCGCGAGCGCAGGTAGAAGAGCGAGGTCTCGTCGAGCTGGCCCACCGTGCCGCCGTGGCCGCACTTCACGTCGTCGGCGAAGATCTCGAGCTGGGGCTTGGTGTCGACGGTGGCGTCCTCGGAGAGGAGCAGGTTGGAGCTCGACTGGTAGGCGCTGGTCTTCTGGGCCCCGGGCAGCACCCGCACCCGGCCGGCGAAGACGCCGCGGGCCGAGCCGGCCAGCACGCTCTTGAAGGTCTCGCTCGAGGTGCAGCGCGGCACGGCGTGCTCGACGAGCGCGAAGGCGTCGGTGACCCGGGCGCCGTCGGCGAGGCCCAGGCCGGAGAGCGCCAGCTCGCCCCCCTCGCCGGCCAGGCGGGCGTGCACCTCGGAGCGGCAGAGCCGCGCCCCGAGCTCGAGCGCGTGGGAGCTGAAGCGGCTCGCGGCCCCCTGCTCCACGTGCAGGCCGCCCAGGTGGAAGGCGCCGAGCCCGTCCTCCTGGAAGCGGTAGTGCTCGACGCGCGCCCCCTCGCACAGCACCACCTCGGCCACCGGCGCCACCAGCGCCGCGGCCCCGTCCTCGCCGAGGAAGTGCTCGACGAGCGTGACCAGCGCGCCGTCGCCGGCCACCACGAGCGAGCGCGGGAAGCTGGCGATGGTGCGCCCCGGGGCGGCGGTCAGGTGGAGGATGCGGATGGGCGGCGCCACCGCGGCGCCGGACGGCAGGTGGAGGAAGAGGCCGTCGTCGAAGAGCGCCGCCGAGAGGGCCGAGAGCGGGTGGGCCTCGGGGCGGGCCAGCCGGCCGAGGTGCGGCCGGACGAGGTCGGGCACCTCGTCCAGCGCCTCGGCCAGCGAGAGCAGCACGGCGCCCGGCGGCAGCCCGTCGGCGGAGGAGAGGTCGGAGCGGTAGCGGCCGTTGGCGAAGACGAGCTGCGGCCCGTTCCACTCGCCGGCGCGGGCCAGCAGGGCGGCCGCCGCCTCCCCCTCGTCGGGGTGCGGGCGCTCCAGGCGGAGCGCGGCCAGCGGCGCGAGGTTGGTGAAGCGCCAGTCCTCCTGCTTCACCGTCGGCAGGCCGGCGGCGCGGAACCGGGCCAGGGCGCGCACCCGGGCCTCGGCCAGCCACGGCGCCTCGTCGCGGGGGGCGAAGGCGGCCGCCAGGCTCTCGGCGGCCGGCGTGAGGGTGGGCGCGGCGCTCACGGGCGCGTCCTCGGGTGGGTCCGCGGCTGCGCCGGCGAGAGGCCGAGCGGCGCCTTCTCGGCCGCCCAGGCGTAGCCCGACTTCTCCAGCTCGTGCGCCAGCTCGCGGCCGCCGCTCTTCACGATGCGGCCGGCGGCCATGACGTGCACGTGGTCCGGCACGATGTACTCGAGCAGCCGCTGGTAGTGGGTCACCACCACGATGGCCCGGTCGCCACCGCGCAGCGCGTCGACGCCGTGGGCCACCACCCGCAGGGCGTCGATGTCGAGCCCGGAGTCGATCTCGTCGAGGATGGCGAGGCGCGGCTCCAGCACCGCCATCTGGAAGACCTCGTTGCGCTTCTTCTCGCCGCCGCTGAAGCCCTCGTTGACCGACCGCGAGCCGAAGGCCGGGTCGAGGTCGACGAGCTTCATCTTCTCCTTGGCGAGCGCCAGGAAGTCCATGGCGTCGAGCTCCTCCTGCCCCCGGGCGCGCCGCAGGGCGTTGAGCGCGGTGCGCAGGAAGTAGAGGTTGCCGACGCCCGGGATCTCCACCGGGTACTGGAAGCCGAGGAAGACGCCCCTGGCAGCCCGCTGCTCCGGCGCCAGGCCGAGCAGGTCGGCGCCGTCGTAGGTGACGGTGCCGGCGGTCACCTGGTAGGCGTCGCGCCCGGCGAGCACGCCGGCCAGCGTCGACTTGCCGGAGCCGTTCGGCCCCATGATGGCGTGCACCTCGCCGGCCCGCACCTCGAGGTCGAGCCCCCTCAGGATCTCCTTGTCGGCGACCCGGGCCCGCAGCCCCTGGATCCGCAGCAGCGCCTCCCCGCTCATCCCACGCTCCCTTCCAGCGACAGGCCGAGGAGCTTCTGCGCCTCGACGGCGAACTCCATGGGCAGCTCCTTCAGCACCTGCTTGGCGAAGCCGTTCACGATCATCGAGACCGCGTCCTCCTCCGAGAGGCCGCGCTGGCGGCAGTAGAAGAGCTGGTCCTCGGAGATCTTCGAGGTGGTGGCCTCGTGCTCCACCGTGGCGGTGGGGTTCTTCACCTCGATGTACGGGAACGTGTGGGCGCCGCAGCGGTCGCCGATGAGCAGCGAGTCGCACTGCGAGTAGTTGCGGGCGCCGCTGGCCCCCTTCTGCACCTTCACCAGGCCGCGGTAGGTGTTCTGGCCGCGGCCGGCGCTGATCCCCTTGGAGATGATGGTCGAGCGGGTGTTCTTGCCGACGTGGATCATCTTGGTGCCGGTGTCGGCCTGCTGGCGGTTGTTGGTGAGCGCCACCGAGTAGAACTCGCCGACGCTGTCGTCGCCGAGCAGGAGCACCGACGGGTACTTCCAGGTGATGGCGCTGCCGGTCTCCACCTGCGTCCAGCTGATCTTGGAGCCGCGGTGGGCCGCGCCGCGCTTGGTGACGAAGTTGTAGATGCCGCCCTTCCCCTCGGCGTCGCCCGGGTACCAGTTCTGCACCGTGGAGTACTTGATCTGCGCGCCGTCCTTGGCGACGAGCTCGACCACCGCGGCGTGCAGCTGGTTCTCGTCGCGCATGGGCGCGGTGCAGCCCTCCAGGTAGCTGACGTACGCCCCCTCGTCGGCGACGATGAGCGTCCGCTCGAACTGGCCGGTGTCCTTGGCGTTGATGCGGAAGTAGGTGGAGAGCTCCATGGGGCAGCGCACGCCCTTGGGGACGTAGACGAAGCTGCCGTCGGAGAAGACGGCGCTGTTGAGCGCCGCGAAGAAGTTGTCGGTCGCCGGCACCACCGAGCCGAGGTGCTCCTCGACGAGCGCCGGGTGCTCCTTCACCGCGTCGGAGAAGGAGCAGAAGACGATCCCCTTCTCCGCCAGCTTCTGCTTGTAGGTGGTGGCCACCGAGACCGAGTCGAAGACCGCGTCGACCGCGACGCCGGCGAGCCGCAGCTGCTCCTCGAGCGGGATGCCGAGCTTGGCGAAGGCGCGCTTCAGCTCCGGGTCGACCTCCTCCATCGAGCCCGGCCCCTTCTTCGCCTTGGGGGCCGAGTAGTAGACGATCTGCTGGTAGTCCGGCTTGTTGTAGCGGACGTTGGCCCACTCCGGCTCGGGCCCCATGGTGAGCCAGTGGCGGTAGGCCTTGAGCCGCCAGGCGAGCATGAACTCCGGCTCGCCCTTCTTCCTGGAGATGAGCCGGATGATCTCCTCGGAGAGCCCCTTCGGCACCGCGTCGGCCTCGATGTCGGTGACGAAGCCGTAGCGGTACTTCTGCTCGGTGAGCTCCTTGAGCTGCTGGGCGGTGGTCATGTCGCGTTCGCTCCGGGGAGGACCGGCAGGGAGGTCAGGGAGGTCGTGGAGGGCGGCCGCGGCGCGGCGCCGAGGCGGTAGGGGCCGATGGCCGAGAGCGGCAGCTGCTCCAGCGCGCCGTGGATGGCGCGGGTCACCGGGTCCCAGCTCGCCTTGGCCACGCAGAAGGGCTCGATGCCGCACCGGTCGCCGGTGGGCGAGCCGCACTCGGTGAGGGCGATGGGCCCCTCGAGCGCCTCGACCACCTGCGCCACCGAGATCTCCTCGGCGGAGCGCGCCAGCGAGTAGCCGCCGTGGCGGCCGCGGTGGGAGTGGACGATGCCGGCCCGCGACAGCTCCTTGCAGAGCTTCGAGACGGTCGGCAGGGGGACACGCGAGCGGCCGGCCAGCTCCTGGGCCGTGAGCGTGCGATCGCTCCTCGCGAGGTGCGCGAGGAGGACGATGGCGTAGTCGGTGAGCTTGCTCATCCGGATCATTCGGCCGCCTTCGCTCCCCCCTCGTGGGAGACATCGTGGACCAGAAAGGTCCAGATGGCCGAAGATCTAAAAGGGGCGACCCGGGTTGTCACGCCGAACCGCACCGGATGCCCGACCTAATGATGGCCCCTCGTTCAGGGGGTGCGGCGGACGAGCGGGCCGTCGAGCGACTCGCCGCCCAGGTCGACGTAGAGGTGGTCGTCGGCGATGGTCAGGCCGAGCTTGATTCGCCTGTCTTCCCGGGCGCTCAGGGCCCGGAGGAGCTCCTCCGGGACCGCCGCCAGCTCGGCCCGGGCGAGCCGCTCGGGGCGGCCGGCCCGCGCCTCGGCCAGGAAGGCCTCCAGCCGGCGCGGCGACTCGAAGAGGACTGCCACCCGGGCTCCCCCGCCGCGGGCACAGTCCTTCTCGACCCGGGCCACCTCGGGCCGCCCCACCCGGACGAGGAGCGTCCTCGTCGAGCCGTCCGGCCCGAGCGCCAGGAGGTCCGGCTCGTCCGGCTCGCAGATGCCCGGGCCGAAGGCGATCGTCTCCTCCCACTGCCAGCAGCAGGCGAGGATCCGCAGCCAGAGCCGCTCGATCGTCTCCGAGGGGTGGCGCGCCACCTTGAGCGCGAGGTCGCGGTCGACGCCGCGATCGACCTGGGAGAGCCGCACGTCGAAGTGGTGGAGCGTGGAGGGGAGCGCCATGGGGCGCTTCTATCGCCCATCGACGCCCTTTTGCCCAGCCCGACCGACCCCGGGGCCTACCGCACCGCGTGGCCTTCACCGTAGCATCCGGGTCCTTCACCGACGGCGGCCCGGCTGCTGCCCGGAGGCTCGATGCGTACCCTGCTGCTGCTCCTGGCCCTCGCCGCGCCCGCCGCCGCCCTCGCGGACGGCGAGCTGCCCGGCGCCGAGGCGACGGTCCCCGCCGACCTGCCGCCGCCCCCGGCGCCGCCGCCCTCGGCCTCGCCGGCGCCGTCCGCCCCCTCGCTGCCGCGCCTCGGCTTGGAGGTCGACCTCGGCGTGCCCGACGGCGCCGTGGTGGCGCTCGTCTACCGGCCGGTCCAGGTCCTGCGCCTCTCGGCCGGCCCGGCCTGGAACTACCTCGGCTTCGGCCTGCGGGTGGGCGCCACGGTCGCGCCCTTCCGCTGGGCCGTCTCGCCGACGCTGAGCGCCGACTACGGCCACTTCTTCGACGCCGACGCGCGCTTCATCGCCGACCGGTCGTCGGGCGTGCCGGCCGAGGTGAGGCCGCTGCTCGAGAAGGTGAGCTACGACTACCTGGGCGGCCAGCTCGGGCTGGAGATCGGCTCGCCGCGCGGCCTCGCCTTCTTCCTGCGCGGCGGCATCGCCTACGTCTGGACCACGGTGCGGGGCACCTCGCAGGCGCTCCGCTCCTCGTCCTCCGGCCAGGCGGTCGTCTCGGTCTCCGACCCGCGCCTGCGCGCCACCATCCCGACGCTCGACCTGGGCGTCCTCTACTTCTTCTAGGACCCACCATGCGACGGCTCCTCCTCGGCCTCCCCGTCCTCGCGCTCCTCGCCGGCTGCGGCGGCCTGCTCTTCGCCGAGCTCGAGGTCCCCTCGGTCACGGTCAAGCTGGTCGACCAGGCCTTCCCGGCCACGCCCACCGGCTCGGACCTCGTGACCGAGGTGCGCTACGACCTCGGCGCGCAGCTCCCCTCCATCACGCAGCCGAACGTGAAGTACGTGCTGCGGCTCACCGGCCTCGAGCTCGACCTCACCTCCACCTCCAACGTGGCCGACTTCGGCGGCGTCCAGGAGGTGCGCATCGAGGCCATCCCGCCGGCCGGCTCGCCGCTCGCCCCGGTGGAGCTGGTGAGCTACCTGAAGCCGCCGCCGCCGGCCGACCAGAACCCGACCTCGATCGTGGCGACCGGCCAGACCAACGTCGACCTCGCCCCGTACCTCGTGGCCGGCCAGCTCACGCTGCGCGTCACCGCCAAGGGCTCCCTGCCCACCTCGCCGTGGAACGCGTCGGTGCTCGGCAGCTTCTTCCTGAAGCTGACGCTCGACTACGGCGACGTGGTGAAGCCCTAGCCGGCCCGGCTACCCGCGCAGGAGCTCGAGGAGCGCCGCCCCGTAGGCCTTGAGCTTGCGCGGGCCGATGCCCTTCACCTCGAGCAGCGCCTCCTCGCTCCTAGGGCGGGCCTGAGCCAGCTCGGCCAGCGTGGCGTCGGAGAAGACCACGAAGGCCGGCACCGCCTGCGCCTTGGCCACGCCGGCGCGCCAGGCGCGCAGCGCCTCGAAGAGCTCGAGGTCGAGCTCCGCCTCCTCCTCGGCCGGGCGGCGCGCGCGGCGGTCGCGGTCCCGGCCGCCCCGGCCGCGCTCCCTGGCGCCGCGCGAGCGGGCCACGCGCGGCAGCCCCGCGAGCGGATCGGCGCCGGTGCAGGCGTCGCAGGCGTCGCCGCAGGGGTCGACCACCTCGCCGAACCAGCCGCAGAGCCGCTCGTGGCGGCAGCCCGGCTCGTCGGCGAAGCGGAACATGGCGCGCACCTGGCGCTGCTGCGCCTCGGCCACCTCGGGGTCGTCGCCCGCCATGCGGTCCCAGGCGACCACGTCGGCCCAGGAGTAGAAGAGGACGCAGTCGGAGTCCTGGCCGTCGCGCCCGGCGCGCCCCACCTCCTGCGAGTAGGCCTCGATGGAGCGCGGCAGGTCCTGGTGGAGGACGAAGCGGATGTCAGGCTTGTCGATCCCCATGCCGAAGGCCACGGTGGCCACCACCACGTCGATGGTCCCCTCGCGGAAGGCGTCCTGCACCCGGGCGCGGGCGTCCGGCTCCATGCCGGCGTGGTAGGGCTCGACCCGCACGCCGTGGTCGGCCAGGTACCCGGCGGTCGACTCGACCGTCTTGCGGCCGAGCGCGTAGACGATGCCGCTCTCGCCGCGCCGCGAGCGGACGATGCGGAGGATCGCCTCGCGCGCCGTCGGGCCGTCGCCCCCCTTCTTGACGGCGTGGAGCTTCAGGTTGCGCCGCAGGAAGGAGCCGGTCACCACGAGCGGGTCGGCCATGCCGAGCTGCGTGGCGATGTCGCGGGTGACGGCCGGCGTGGCGGTGGCGGTGAGGGCCAGCACCGGCGCGCCGAAGCGGTCCTTCAGGCCGGCCAGGTTGCGGTAGGCGGGGCGGAAGTCGTGGCCCCAGTGGCTGATGCAGTGGGCCTCGTCGACCGCGATGAGCGAGAGGCCGATCCCCTCGAGCGCGCCGCCCACCGAGGCCTCGAGCCCCTCCGGCGCCGCGTAGAGCAGCTCCACCTCGCCGCGCCGCAGGGCCCGCACCCGGTCGCGCCGCTCCTCGGCGGAGAGGGTGGAGTTGAGGAAGGTGGCGCGCAGGCCGGCCCGGCCCATGGCGTCCACCTGGTCCTTCATGAGCGCGATGAGGGGCGAGACGACGAGGGTGGTGCCGCCGAGCAGGCGCGCCGGGAGCTGGTAGGTGAGCGACTTGCCGGCGCCGGTCGGCATGACGCCGACGCAGTCGCGCCCCTCGAGCGCCGCCGCGACGATCGCCTCCTGCCCGGGGCGGAAGCCGGAGTGGCCGAAGACGTCGCGCAGCACCCCCCGGGCGTCGTCGAGCGAGGGGCCGGCCCGCCGCGGCGGCGGCCGGCGCAGGGCGGCCGCCAGCTCGCGCAGCCGGTCGAGGGTGTCGGGGACGAAGAGGAGCGGCTCGGCGCGGTAGCGGTCGCGCAGCCGCGAGAGCCGCACCGCCGCCTCGCCCCGCCCCGCCCCGCCGGGCGCGTCGAGGGCGCGCGCGATGGCCAGCACCTCGGCCTCGATCGATCCGTCCCC
>DASTGK010000467.1:0-4228 GCA_035719085.1 Anaeromyxobacteraceae bacterium | reverse complement strand
CTGCAGGCGGCCTATCACGAGCGGGTCGAGCGGCATGATCACAAGCTCGACCTACTCGGCGCGGCCCTGCTGACGGGTGCCGTGCTGGCCCTGCTCGTCTCCACCCGCTCCCGGGCCATCGGCGCCTGGGCCGTCCCCGCGGCCCTGGCCCTCGGCGCCGGCTTCGTCGCGGTGGAGCGACGTGCGCGGGAGCCGCTCCTGCCCCTCGACCTCCTCGGCCAGCGGGTCATCGGCGTCGCCTCGGCCGTGGGGGCGCTGGTCGGCGCGGCCATGATCGCCACCGTGAGCTTCGTGCCGCTCTACGTGCAGTCGGTGCTGGGCGGCAGCGCCACCGCCGCCGGCGCGGCCATCGCGCCGATGGCGATCGGCTGGCCCGTCGCCTCGGCCCTCTCCGGGCGGCTCCTCCACCGCGTCGGCTACCGGCCGCTGATCAGGGTTGGCCTCGGGGTCTCGGCGCTCGCCGCCCTCGCCATGGCGCTGTGGCTCCGCCCCGGCATCCCGCCGTGGGGCCCCCGCCTCATCATGGCGGTCTACGGCGTCGGGCTCGGCCTCAGCAACACGCCCACCATCATCGCGGTGCAGACTTCCGTGCCCTGGAGCCGGCGCGGCGTGGCGACCGCCTCGACCATGTTCTTCCGCACCATCGGCGGGACGGTGGCGGTCGGCATCCTCGGCGGCCTCCTCGCCGCCTCGCTCTCCGGGAGCTCGGCCTCGCCGGAGCAGGTGGAGCAGCTCCTCGGCCCGGAGCGGAGCCTCCTGGCGCCCGCGCTGGTGGCCTCGCTGGCTGGCGCGCTCCAGGCCGGGATGGCGCGGGTCTTCTGGGCCGCCGCGGCCATCGCCGGCCTCGCCTTCTCCGTGGGGCTGGCCTTCCCCAAGCTGGCCCCCGAGGGCACCTCCGGAGCGCCGGTCGGCGGCGTCGCCGCCAAGACGACCGACGTCACCTAGTGGCGCCGCACCTCAGTACTCCCCCTTGATCACGAAGAACGACCCGCGGATGGTGCCGGCCAGCTTCGACTTCTGCCTCGCGAACTTGAAGCGGGTGGCGAGCTCGGCGGGCACCTCCATCCCGTCGGAGAGCTTGAAGCCGACGGCCCGCTTCTTCGGGTCGTCGACGGCGTACATCACGTTGATGGAGAGGCCGCTCTCGTAGAACACGTAGGCGATGCGGAGGTTCTCGACCTGGAAGGCCGTGGCCTCCAGGGGGCGGGCCTGGATGACGAGGCCGCGCTCTGCCTCGAGGATGCGGTGCATCCAGGCGACGGTCTCTCGCGCCTCCCCGGCCGGCTCCACCGCGAAGACGTGACCGTACTTGTTCCTGAAGTAGCGGGCCTCGTTGGCCCGCAGGCCGGCGAGGGCGGTTGCCACGGGCGACGACTCCAGCCCTTCGGTCGACACGGCGCTGAAGTCCACCACCCGCGACATGGCACGCCTCCTGGTCGGGTCGGCGCGCTGCGCGACCGCCACCAATTGGATCTTCCGAGCCCTGGCTCGGCGCGCCATCACCCCTCGGGGCTTGCCTCGTCGTGACACCGACGGCAAGTGCGGGTTAGCCTACATCACGGCGGCCGTGATCCCGCTGACGGCGGCGAGGCGTGATGGGCGCGTCCGCGAGCTTGCGTTCCATCTCGCGCTGCTGGCGGCGATGCTGCTCGGGTTCATGGCTCTGTTCTCGCTCGCACTGGCGCTCGAGCACGGCGTCGACGCGAGCGTCATCGCCGCCCTGGGCGTGTTCTCCTTGGCGGCGCTGCTCACGTGGTCCCTGTCGCGTCCGACGGCCAAGGCCTGGTTCACCGCCCCAGCTCGCCCCGCCTGACCGCCCTCGCGGCGCTTGAGCCGCGCCGGGGAACGCGCGAGAACATCCGCGCATGCGCCGCGTCACCGCCACCCGCTACGTCACGCCGCTCCGCGAGGGGGGGACGCTGCCGGCCATCTTCGAGGCCGACGACTGCGGGCTCTACGTGGTGAAGTTCCGCGCCGCCGGGCAGGGGCCGAAGGCGCTGGTGGCCGAGGTGGTCGCGGCGGAGGTCGCCCGCGCGGCCGGCCTGCGCGTGCCGGATCTCGTCGCCATCGAGGTCGACCCGGCGCTGGGGCGGAACGAGCCTGACTCGGAGATTCGGGAGCTCCTCAAGGCGAGCGCGGGGCTCAACCTCGGCCTCGACTACCTACCCGGCAGCATCACCTTCGATCCGATCGCCGGGCCGGCGCCCACCGCCGAGGAGGCCTCCGAGGTGGTCTGGTTCGACGCCTTCGTGACCAACGTCGACCGGACGCCGCGCAACGCCAACCTGCTGACCTGGCACCGCCAGCTCTGGCTCATCGACCACGGCGCGGCCCTCTACTTCCAGCACGCCTGGGACGGGCGGGAGGACCGGGCCCGCATGCCCTTCCCCCTCGTGCGCGACCACGTGCTGCTGCCCTTCGCCTCGCGGCTGCGCGAGGCGGGCGAGCGGCTCGTGCCGCGCCTGTCCGCCGGCGCCATTCCGGCCGCCGTGGCCGAGGTGCCCGACGCGCTCTTGGCGGACGACGCCCGCTTCGCCTCCCCCGCCGAGGCGCGGGCGGCCTACGCCGGCCACCTGGAGCGCCGGCTCGCGGCGGCGTCACTCTTCGTGGAGGAGGCGGCCCGTGCCCGAGCGTAGCTGCTACGACTATGCGATCGTGCGCGTCGTCCCCCGCGTCGAGCGCGAGGAGTTCGTCAACGCCGGCGTCATCCTCTTCTGCCTCGCCCGCGACTTCCTCGCCGCGCGCGTCGCGCTCGACGGCGACCGGGTGCGGGCCCTCCACGCCGGGGCCGACCTGGCGCTCATCGAGGAGCACCTCGCGGCCATCCCGCGGATCTGCGCCGGCGGCCCCGACGCCGGCCCCATCGGCCGGCTCTCCAGGCGCGAGCGCTTCCACTGGCTCGTCGCGCCCCGCAGCACGATCGTGCAGGTCTCGCCGGTTCACGCGGGGCTCTGCGACGACCCCGCCCGCGCCCTCGACGACGTGTTCCGAGGGATGGTGGCGCCGTAGCCTCGGGGCGAAGCGAAGGCGAGGCAGTCGGAGACCACGACGGAGGGCTACCGCCCCGCCCGCCCGCGCCCCAGCTGCTGCACGAAGCCGAGCCGGTCGACCACCTGCCAGTGGCCCGCGACCCTGCCGTCGGCGAGCGCGTAGAAGGTCTGCCCGGCGAAGCCGAGCCGCCTCCCGGTGGCGGGCAGGTCCCTGAGGTCGCCCCGGTGCGTGCCCTCGGCGCTCCAGCGCACGGCGACGCGGTCCCGCGCGGCGACGAGCTCGTGGACGGTGAAGGCGAGGTCGGGGAAGGCCTCGCGGGAGTACCTGACGCGCGCCGCGTAGCCGGCGCGGTCGAGGGTCTTGCCCTCCCAGGGGTCGCCCGGGTCGGCGTGGATGGCGTAGCGCGGGGCGACGAGCCGCTCGATGGCCTGGTAGTCGCCGCGGCTCCAGACGGCCTCGTAGAGCTCGGCCACGAGCGCCTCGCCGGCGGAACGGCCCTGCGCCCCGGCCTCGGCCGCCGCCGCCTCGCGGGCCCGCTCGACGGCGAGCGCTCGCACGTCCTTCGGCCAGCGCCGCACCAGCGCCGCGAGGCGCGCCGTCTCGCCGGCGAAGAGCGCGCGCGTCGCCTCCTCGTAGCCCGGCCGGTCGCCCGCGAGCGCCGTGAGGATCCGCCCGAGCGCGGCCCGGATCGCCTCGGCGCGCGCCCTGCCGGGCTCGGCCCGGGCGGCCTCCTCGACGAGCCGCCGCAGCGCCCCGGAGCTCCCGCTCGGCCGCTGCTCCAGCCACTCCCAGTGGCGCGGCAGGAGCGTCACCTCGCGGCTCGTCACCCCGAGCCTCGGCCGCCCGGGGCCGCGCCGCGGCGCCGGATCGGCCCGCTCCAGCGCCTCCTCGAGCGTGCCGCGCAGGTCGAAGTCGACCTGGCGACCGGTCTCGACCTCGAAGACCAGCACCAGGTCGGAGCGATCCGCGTCGAAGCGGCGCTTCAGGACCGGAAGCACCTCGCGCAGGGAGCCGCCGGCGACGCGGCGCGCCCCGGCGAAGGCGACGAAGGTGGGCGCTCGCTCCATGAGCGCCTTCTACCCGGGTTCAATCCGGCTGTCCATTTCAGCCGGGTACAATCAGGTGCCCGGCGGTCCGGCCGGAGGCTCAGGCGCCGAGGCGCGCCCGCCCGGCCTCGGCCGCCGGCAGGGCGCCCGGAGACGGCGCGGCGCCGCCCGCGCCGGCGTCCGAGACCCGG
>DASTGK010000466.1:0-7668 GCA_035719085.1 Anaeromyxobacteraceae bacterium | reverse complement strand
AGGGGAAGACGCTGCGGATGCGCGTGCTGAACGATCCGGACGGCGCGGCGCGGCTGGCCCGGGCCAGCTTCGGCATGGCCAACCTGATGAACGGCGTGCGCCCGTTCCGCGTGGTGCTCGAGAAGGTGGCGGGCGTGCACCGCGACAAGCTCCTGCCCGACTTCGCCGCCGAGCCCTTCGACGCCTGGGCCGAGGCGAACGGCCACGTGAAGCCGGAGCCGGGCGGCGAGGTGGTGCTCTTCCAGACCTGCTTCGTGCAGCACAACGAGCCGGAGGTCGGGAAGGACGCCCTCTTCGTCCTGAAGCAGAACGGCGTCGACGCCCGGGTGGTGAAGGGGCTGCGCTGCTGCGGCATGCCGGCCTGGGAGCAGGGCGACCTCGCGTCGCTGCGGGCGCAGGCCCACCACGACCTCGACCTCCTCCTGCCGTACGTGGAGAAGGGGGCCAAGGTGCTGGTCATCAACCCGACCTGCTCGATGATGATGCGGCGCGAGTGGCCGCACCTGCTCGAGGGGGAGGACCGGGCGCGGGCCGGGCGGCTGGCGCCGGCGGTGATGGACGTCTCCGAGTACCTCTGGTCGATCCGCGAGGAGCCGCGCTTCAACACCGCCTTCAAGAGCGCGCCGCCCGGCGGCAAGGTGGCCTACCACGCCCCCTGCCACCTGCGGGCGCAGGCCATCGGCTTCAAGGGGCGCGACCTCATCAGGAAGATCCCGGGGGTGCAGATCACCGGGACGGTCATGGAGTGCTGCGGCCACGACGGCACCTACGCCATGTCGGTGGAGGGCTTCGGCCCGTCGCAGCGGATCGGCAAGAAGGCCTTCGACGGCATGCAGGGCGCCGAGGCCGAGACCTGGGCGACCGACTGCCCCCTGGCGGCGCTGCAGTTCCAGCAGCACGCCGGGAAGAAGCCGCTCCACCCGGTGTCGCTCCTGGCGCGGGCCTACCGCGAGGGCGGCTTCGGGACGGGCGGGAAAGGCGAGGGCACGTGAGGACGGTGCGACGCGACGAGGTGATGCCATACGAGGCCTACGAGCGGAGCCGGGCCGAGATCCGGCCGGCGGTGATGGAGGCGAAGCGCCGCCGCCGGGTCCACGTGGCCGGGGTGCTCACGTTCCTGTTCGAGAACGCCGCCACCATCCGCTACCAGGTGCAGGAGATGGTGCGCGCCGAGCGGATGACCAAGGAGGCCGACATCCAGCACGAGCTCGAGACCTACAACGAGCTGCTCGGCCGGCGGGGTGAGCTCGGCTGCACGCTCCTCATCGAGCTCGAGGATCCGGCCGAGCGCGCCGCCAAGCTGCACGCCTGGCTCGGCCTGCCGGCGCACCTCTACCTGAAGCTCGACGACGGCGCCAAGGTGCGGGCCCTCTTCGACCCGCGCCAGGTGGGCGACGACCGGCTCTCCTCGGTGCAGTACCTCAAGTTCGACGTGCAGGGGCGCGTGCCGGTGGCGATCGGCTCCGACCTGCCGGCGCTCACCGGCGAGACGCTGCTCACCGAGGAGCAGCGCGAGGCGCTGCGGCAGGACCTGGCAACGGACGGGTGAGCGGCCGTTGTGGGGCAGGCGGCGACGCCCGTTCCGGACGTCTCCGCGTGATCGGTTCACGGGGGGCACGGACGCAGCCTGGGTTCGGACGTCAGCGCCGGTGCCCGGTCCGCGACCGCTTGTGACGCCTGCACTGGTCGTGCAATCCTCGCGTCCAGGGGGACATCCCATGGACCGGCACCTGCTCGCGCTGACCCTCGCGCTCATGCTCGGGATCGGTGGCTGCTCGAAGGACCAGCAGCGCATCGCCGCTCCGGACGCCCGGGCCGGCAGCCGCCTCGCCATGAACGTCCTCGTGGACCCCGACGGCCGGGAGACCTTTTGGAGCTTCCACGACACGGCGCTCGGCACCGACTGCTCCTTCCGGACGGCCGCGGACGGAGTGCTGCGGTGCCTTCCCTTCGCCCACGCCACCTCCCAGGCCGGCCTGCTGTACCAGGGTACCTGCACCAACCTGCCGGGCTGCGTCCGCACCGGGGGGACCGAGTATCCCTTCATCCGCCTCCCGGCCGACTCGACCTGCCCGGAGCGGTGGCGCGTCTTCAAGGCGGGAGCCCTGGTCCCCAACCAGGGGCTCGGGTGGGCTCACCACAGGCCGGACGGTGTCTGCGAGGCCATCCCGTCGATGGCGGTCGTCAGGTGCGTCGCGCCGGGCGACGAGATCCCACCGGAGCGGTTCGTGGCGGCCGTCGAGTCGGGCGGCGCCGCCGACGCCGACCTGCAGCTGCGAGAGCTGAGGGCCGAGGACGGTGCCTGGGCGATCGCCGGCGCGCGCGATCTCCACACGGACACCGCGTGCCGCCCCGAGCCGGACGCCGTCGGGACCCTCCGCTGCCTCCCAGCCACGCGCGCCGTGGTCGAGCCGAGCTTCTTCAGCGACGGCGCCTGCTCGGTGCCGATCGAGCGGCTGCCGGCGTCCTGGGGCGGCTGCGCGCCGCCCGTGGCGTTCGCGACGGCCACGCTCGACTGCCGGCGGCGCAGCCGGGTCTTCGAGCTGGGGGCGCCGACCAGCCTCGGCTCGATCGCCTTTCCGCAGCAGTGTGTCCCTGGTTACTGGCCGTTCTTCCTCGATCTCTACTGGTCGGTCGGGGCCGAGATCCCTCCGACGGCACCCATCGTCGGTGAGCAGACCGAGCGTGGAAGTCGGCTGAGGCCGATCTCCCACGTCCTCGCGGGCACGACCGTGCCCGGCGACGCGTGGGAGGACACGGCGCTCGGCATCCGGTGCCAGCCGGGGCTCGCCGCGGACGGCGTCTACCGGTGCCTCCCCCTGTACGAGTCGACCGGAACCGCAGACTCGACGGTCTTCGCGGATCGAGACTGCACCATCCCGCTCGCCTGGGCCGACGGCTGCGCGCCGAAGTACGCGGCGGACTACCTCGGCACCTACTACGCCATCGGCGCCCCGCACACCGGCGACGCGTACGCCCGTGGACCCAGCCTGACCTGCGAGGTGACCACCTACAGGCCGGCTGAAGCGGTTGGCGCCGCCGTGGCCTTCGTCACCACGGGTGTCGTCCCGTCATCGACCTTCGTCCAGTTCCGCCAGGAGCTCCGGACGCGCTGACGAGCGGCGGCACCGGACGCCGCGAGGGAACCCTCTCGGTCCCCTGAAATAGCCCCGCGGGGCCTCCGTAAGCTCGCTCATGGAGGCCGTCATGAAGTCGATCATCCCCGCCGCGCTGGTCGTCGTCCTGGAAGCCGGGTTCCTCTTCAGCATCGCCTCGCTGCCGAGCCCGGCCGGGCGGGTCGAGGTCGAGATGGTGTCGGCGAGCGCCGCTCGCCTCGTGCCGGACCGCGCCGCCGAGCTCTCCGCCACCTCGACGCAGGGCCGCCGCACGTAGTGCCCTCCTGGCCGCATCCCGCGAACGCGGGAGGGCGGCCTTCGCGCCGGGGGTTGCCGGCAGGCCGGCGCGTCATTACCTGAAGGGGGCGAGGTCGATCATGCGCCCCAACCGCCGGATCTCCCCAGCCGCCCGTGCCCTGGCCCTCCACCGGCCGCCGCCGCTCACCATCGAGCGGGAGTGGATCACCGCCTTCATCGCCGTCGCCATCCTCGCCGCCGGGCTGCTCGGCCTCTGAGAGCGCTGCTCGAGGGCGGCCGATCGAGGGGCGCGCCCGTCCCCATGCGGGCCCGCCCGTCGTAGACTCGGGACGTGCCGCTCTTCCGCCTGCCGCGCGAGGTCGCCTTCCCGGATCCGCGCCTGGCGGAGCCGGACGGGCTCCTGGCCGTCGGCGGCGACCTGTCGCCGGAGCGGCTGCTCACCGCCTACGCCCTCGGCATCTTCCCCTGGTTCAACGAGGGCTCGCCCATCCTCTGGTGGTCGCCCGACCCGCGCCTCGTGCTCTACCCGGCGCGGCTCCACGTGCCGCGCTCGCTCGCCCGCACGCTCCGGCGCGCCACCTACCGCGTCACCACCGACACCGCCTTCGAGCGCGTCATCCGGCGCTGCGCCGAGGCGGGCCGCCCGGGGCAGGACGGGACCTGGATCACGGGCGCCATGGCCAGGGCCTACGTGCGGCTCCACGAGCAGGGCTTCGCCCACTCCTTCGAGGCCTGGGAGGGCGAGGCGCTCGTGGGCGGCCTCTACGGCGTCTCGCTCGGCGCCGCCTTCTTCGGCGAGTCGATGTTCGCCGACCGGCCCGACGCCTCCAAGGCGGCCTTCGTGCGCGCGGTGGAGGCGCTGGCCGGCTGGGGCGTCCGCTTCGTCGACTGCCAGGTGCGCACCGACCACCTGGTCCGCTTCGGCGCCGAGGAGATCTCGCGCGAGCGCTTCCTCGAGGAGCTCGCGGGGGCGCTCGAGGTGGCGACGCGGCGCGGCCCGTGGGCGCTCGAGGCGCCGGCCGCCCCGCCGCCCTGACGGCGCGGCACCGGCGAGCCGGCCCGGCGGCCGCCGGTTCACCTGTCGTGCAACTCGACGAACCTGCGGAGCGCCACGCGCACCTGCGCCTGCACCGGCTCGGGCACCGCCGGCACCGGCGCCGCCTGGCACAGCGCGAGCGTCCGCTGCAGCGACTCGCAGCGCGAGGTGCACCCCGGGCAGCTCGCCAGGTGGCGCTCCATGTCGGCGCAGAGCTGCGACGAGATCTCGCCCTCCAGGTGGCGCGAGAAGAGCTGGACGATGTCCGGGCAGCCCTCGGCCGGGCGGGCCGCCTCGGCGCCGGGCAGGCCGAGCGCCGGCGCCAGCGCCTCGCGCACCGCCACGCGCGCCCGGTGGAGCCGGCTCTTCACCGCCTCGACCGAGAGCCCCATCACCTCGGCCACCTCGGGCGCGGAGAGCCCCTCCACGTCGCGCAGCACCAGCACCTCGCGGTACATCGGCTCGAGCGCGCCGATGGCCGCCTCCAGCGCCGCCTCGATCTGCTTGCCGGCGAGCGACTCGTCCGGCGCGCGCCCCGGGTCGGGCAGCTGGAGGGCCGCCTCGCCCGGCTCGCGCGCGTCGAGCGACTCCTCCGCCTCGGGCGCGAACTTGGAGCGGCGGCGCTTCTTGATGCAGAAGCTCCGGGCGATCGTGTAGAGCCAGGTCGAGACCGACGAGGCGCCGCGGAAGTCCTTCACGCCGCGTGCCACGGCGAGGAGCGTCTCCTGCAGGACGTCCTTGGCGTCCTCCGGGTCGCGGCACATCTTGAGGCCGAAGCGGTAGACGCGCGGCTGGTGGCGGAGGAGCAGCTTCTCGAGGGCGCGCGGGTCGCCCGCGCGGGCGAGGTCGAGCAGCGCTTCGTCGGTGGCGTCGGTCACGGGCCACTTCATCTAGCGGGGGGCGACCCGCCCCACAAGGGCCAAACGACCGCGGCAGCGTTCACTTTCAGCGAACGCTTGCGACCGAGTCGCACCCGTTTGAGACCTTCCCTCTGAGCGGGGGCCAGATCAATTTACGACCCAACGCGGGCCCCGACACGCGGAGTGGGAGCCGTCCACCTCGGGGACGCAGCGCCAGCGCCACATGAGCTCACTCTTCTCGCGGAAATCGGACGCCGTGCTCAAGCTGGTGCTCGGCGTCCTGGTCCTCGGCGCCGCCGGTACGCTCGGCGGCCTGATGCTCTACTGGCGCACGCCCTTCGGGACGAGCCAGAACGAGCCCCTCGTCCAGCCGGTCCAGTTCGACCACCGGCACCACGTCCAGGACGACCTCATCGACTGCCGCTACTGCCACGCCTCGGTGGAGAAGGCGCCGAGCGCCGGCATCCCGGCCACCGAGGTCTGCCTCTCCTGCCACTCGCAGGTCTGGAACAAGAGCCCGCTGCTCGACCTGGTGCGCGCCTCCTGGTTCGCCGGCCGGCCCATCCCCTGGACCCGCGTCCACAAGCTGCCGGACTTCGTCTACTTCAACCACGCCATCCACGTGAGCAAGGGGGTCGGCTGCGCCGAGTGCCACGGGCGCGTCGACCAGATGCCGGCCATCGAGCAGGTGCAGCCGCTCAACATGGGCTGGTGCCTGGAGTGCCACCGGGATCCGAAGCCGCGCCTGCGGCCGCTCGAGGAGATCACCAACATGAAGTGGCAGCCGCCCGCCGACCGCGCCGCGCTCGGCGAGGCGCTGGCCAAGAAGTACGACGTCCACGCGAGAACGAGCTGCTCGACATGCCATCGCTAGGCCTCCCCATCTACGGACAGACGCCGCCCGCCTCCGCGGGCCGCTGGCGCAGCCTCGCCGAGCGGGACGGCACCGCCGACCCGGCCGCCGGCAGCTACCCCGACGGCGACCAGCCGCCGCCCGACTCGTTCGGCCGGCGCGGCTTCATGCAGCTGCTCGGCGCCTCGACCGCGCTCGCCGGGCTGGCCGCCTGCCAGCCGCCGCGCGAGCAGGTGGTCTCCTACGTGCGCCGCCCGGCCGGCGTGACGCCCAGCCTGCCGCAGCACTTCGCCACCGCGGCGTCGCGCGGCGGCCACGCGGTCGGCCTGGTCGTCGAGAGCCACGAGGGGCGGCCGACCAAGATCGAGGGGAACCCGGACCACCCGGCCAACGTGGGCGGCGCCGGCCTGCAGGAGCTGGCGGCCATCCTCGACCTCTACGATCCGAACCGGCTGGCCGGCGTGCGCCGCAAGGGGGCGCCGCTCGCCTGGTCGGCCTGGCTGCGCGAGGCCTCGGCCCGCGCCGCGGCGCTGGAGAAGGACGGAGGCGCCCGGCTGCGCGTCCTCGCCGAGCCGACCTCCTCGCCCACGCTCGCCCTGCTGCGCCAGAGGCTCCTGGCCCGCTTCCCCAGGGCGCGCGTCGACGCCTGGGACCCGCTCGCCGAGGACGCCGCCCGCGCCGGCGCGCGGCTCGCCTTCGGCCGGCCGCTCGAGCCGGTCTACGACCTCGCCCAGGCCGACGTGGTGGTGGCGCTCGACGCCGATCTCCTGGCGGGGGAGGGCGATCACCTGCGCCACGCCCGCGACTTCGCCTCGCGCCGCACGCAGGCCGGCATGAACCGGCTCTACGCCGTCGAGGCCGGCTACTCGGTGACCGGCGGCGCCGCCGACCACCGGCTGCGCGTCCGCGCCTCCGAGGTGCTGGCCTTCGGCCGCGGCCTGGCCCGCGCGCTCGCCTCCTCGCACGGCCTCGCCGCGCTGGCGCCGGTCGGCGGCCCCGTCCCGGAGCGGTGGAAGCGGGAGATCGCCGCCATCGCCAGGGACCTCGCCCGGGCCGGCGGCAAGGCGCTCGTCGTCGCCGGCGCCCGCCAGCCGGCGGCGCTCCACGCGCTCGCCGCCGCGGTCAACGTGGCGCTCGGCGCCGCCGGGCGGACGGTCACCTGGCGCGAGCCGGCGCTCCTCGACGCCGAGGCCGGCCCGTCGCGCCTGGCGGCGCTGGCGCGCGAGATCGAGGCCGGCCAGGTGGAGACGCTCCTCGTCACCGCCTGGAACCCGGTCTTCACGGCGCCCGCCGACCTCGGGCTGGCGGCGCTCCTCGCCAGGGTGCCGGAGGTGGTCTACCTCGCCGCCCGCGAGGACGAGACGACGCGCGTCGCCGGCACGGTGGTGGCGCGGAGCCACGCGCTCGAGTCCTGGGGCGACCTGCGCGGCCGCGACGGCACCGCCTCGATCGTCCAGCCGCTCCTCGCGCCGCTCTTCGAGAGCGTCACCGAGGCCGACCTGCTCGCCGCCTTCGTCGAGCAGGGGCACCTCGGCAGCTGGCGGC
>DASTGK010000465.1:0-2058 GCA_035719085.1 Anaeromyxobacteraceae bacterium | reverse complement strand
GCCCGAGCGGTCGCTCCTGCCCACGCTCGCGCTCGTGCCGCTCGTGGCCGGCGCCACGCGGCTGCCGGTGGTGGCGGCGGGCGGCATCATGGACGGGCGCGGCGTCGCCGCGGCGCTCGCCCTCGGCGCGAGCGGCGTTTCGCTCGGCACCGCCTTCCTCGCCTGCCCGGAGTCGGGCGCCCACGCCACCTACAAGACGGCGGTGCTGGCGGCGCGCGGGCGCGAGGGCGATCCGACGGCGCTCACCGCTGCCTTCTCCGGCCGGCTGGCGCGCGGCCTCCAGAACCGCTTCATGGAGGCGATGGCCGGCGCGGCGCGCCTCCCCTACCCGCTGCAGCACTGGCTCACGGTGGAGCTGCGCTCGGCGGCGGCCAAGGCCGGCAACGCCGACCTCATGAGCTGCTGGGCCGGGCAGGCGGTGGCGCTCGTGACCGACCGGCCGGCGGGCCAGCTCGTCGCCGACCTGGTCGCGGAGACGCGGGCGGCGATCGGGAGGATCGGGGGCTGAGCGCCGGAGCGAGGTGCTGGCCGCTCCCTCACCCCGGCCCTCTCCCCCGGTGGGGGAGAGGGAGGAACTATTCAGCGCTTCGCCTCGTCGGCGGCGTCGAGCGGGAAGGTCATGGCGCTCTTCGTCCCGACGAAGGTCTTCCGCCGGCCGAGGTCGGGGAAGTCGACGATCTCGACGGTGTCGCGGCTCCAGGCGTCGCCGCCCGCCAGGTAGGCGAGCTCGCCGTCCGGGGCGGCGCGGACGTTGTGGACCGGGCCGCCGGCCGGGAAGCCGAGGAAGTCGCCGGGGCCGATCTCCACCTCGCGGCCGTCGAGGTCGGCGACGCCGCGCCCCTCGAGCACGTACATCCACTCCTCGTCGTGCCGGTGGACGTGGCGCACGAACGACTCGCGCCCCGCCGGCACGCGCGAGTGGACCACCGCCACGCGCTTCAGGCCCGCCGGCCGCGACAGCGGCGTGAGCAGGATCTCGGAGCGCGGGTTCTGCGGGTGGTGGTACTCGCGCGCCGGGCCGCGGTCGTCGGAGCGGACGAGGACGCGCGGCGGCTCGCCCGGCGGCGGCAGCCCGAGGAGCTCGGGCGGCAGCTCCACGCCGGGCGGCAGGAACGGCACCTCCGCCTCGAGCGGGTAGACGGCGTACCTGGCGCCCATGCGGACGAGCCGGCGCTTCAGGTGCGGGAAGTCGGCCACCTCGACGTCCGGGATCACCTCGCCGCCCTCCAGGTAGAGGAGCCGCTCGTCGGGCCCCGCCTTCACGAGGTGGGGCACGCCGGCCGGGAAGCCGAGGAAGTCGCCCGGCCCGACGGCCTGGTCGCCGCCGGAGAGCTCCACCGTGCCGCGCCCCTCGAGCACGTACATCCACTCCTCCTCGCGGTGGTGGAGGTGGAAGGCGTTCGACTCCTTGCCCGGCGGGACCCAGACCAGGTTGACGGCGATGCGGCGCAGCCCGGCGGGGCGGGAGAGGAGCCAGCCGTGCATCTCGGCGCGCGGGTTGTACGGGTGGCCCATCGACTCGTCGGGGCCGCGCTCGGAGGCGCGGACGAGGACGCGCGGCGACTTCGGCTCGGCGGTGGTCATGCAGCCCGTCTACCCCGTTCGTCCGGCCGACGCAGCGTCACGATCGGGCCCCGCCGGTTGGTGCGGCACCCTGCCCGCTCAGCGCTGGCAGCGGGGGCAGTAGAAGGTGGAGCGCTGCGCCTGGACGAGGCGCCGGATGGTGCCGCCGCAGCCGGCGTGGCGGCAGCGCGCCCCCTCGCGCCCGTAGACGTGGAAGGGGTTCGCTCCCCCCTCCTCGATGTAGGTCACCTCGGGCCCCCGGAGCTTCGCGAGCGCGAGCCGGAAGGAGGCGCCGAGCCCGCGGGCCAGCGCCGCCACCTCGGCGCGCGAGAGCCGGTCGGCGCGCCGCCGCGGGTCGAGCCGGGCGCGCCAGCAGGCCTCGGCGGCGTGGATGTTGCCGACGCCGGCGAGCAGCGCCTGGTCGAGCAGCGCCACCTTGACGGGGCGGAGGGTGGCCCCGAGGCCGGCCCGCAGGACGGACGGGTCGATGCCGTC
>DASTGK010000464.1:0-3081 GCA_035719085.1 Anaeromyxobacteraceae bacterium | reverse complement strand
GGGCCGTCGGGCGAGGCCGGCGCCCAGCTCGCCCGCGTGCGCGCGCTCGCCGAGGAGGTGGCGGCGCGCGGCCGGGAGCCGGGCACGGCGCGGCCCGTGGCCGAGTGCGCCATCCTCTACTCGGCGGAGGCCGATCTCTGGAGCGGCGGCCGCCACCGGCGGGCCGTGGAGCTGGCGGCCGAGGCGCTGGCCGGCCACCACGTGCAGGCGCCGGTGGTGCTGCGGCTCGCCGACGCCCCGCCCACGGCCGTCGTCGTGCTGGCCGACGCGGCCGGGCTCACGCCGCTCGAGGCGCGCGAGGTGGCCAGGCGGCTGGAGAACGGCGCCGGGGTGCTCCTCTTCGGCGAGCCGACGCGCGTCGACGAGGCGGGGCGCGGCAACGGGCCGTTCCTGCCGGCCGGCAAGCCGGGCGGCGTGAAGGTGAACGCCGGCACCGTGGCCCAGCTCGCGCCGCTCGCGCCGGCGAGCGGGCCCGAGGGGCTCGTCGACGAGACGCAGCTCGAGCGGGCGCTGGCGGCCTTGCTCGGCAAGGGCAGGCGCGCCGTCGGCGTGACCGGGCGGGCGCGGCTCCTCACGGCGCTCTGGCGGCGCGGCGACGCGCTCGAGGTGCACCTCGCCACGCTCGGCCCGGAGCGGGCGCAGGGGACGACGCTCTTCCTCGGCCTCCACGTGGCGGGGCAGGCGCGCAAGGCCCGGTTCCAGTCGGCCGAGGGGACCGACGTGCAGATCCGCCTGAACCCCAGCGGCTACTCGGTCTCGACGATCCTCCCGGCGTTCGCGGGGTACGCGGTGCTGAGCGTGGGGGGTTAACAACCCCCGAACCCGAACCCGCACCCGCACCCGAACCCGTCGGCCGTGGCCGTGAGCCGTGACCCGTGGGCCCTGCCCGTGCCCGCCGGGGGCACGGGGCACGGAGCTCACGGAGCTCACGGAGACGGAGCACGCGTTCGGGTTCGGGTTTGGCGAGGTGGTTGCTCTGCAGTGCTCGTCGTGCTCCGCTCGCCGGCGATGAGCACCCCTCTCCTCCTCCTCGAGCCGATCGGCGGCGTGGCCGGCGACATGTTCCTCGCCGCTGCGCTCGACGCCGGCGTCGATCGGGCCGCCCTCGAGGCGCACCTCGCCACCCTGGGCCTGCCGGGCTGGCGGCTCGAGGTGACGCGCCGCTCGGTCTCGGGCATCCAGGCCACCCACGTCGACGTGGTGGTCGAGGGCGAGCAGCCGCCCTCGCGCCGGCTCGCCGACATCCTCGACCTGGTCGGCCGCTCCGGCCTGCCGCCGCGCGCGCGGGCGGCGGCGATCGCGGTCTTCGAGCGGATCGGCCGCGCCGAGGCGAAGGTCCACGGCGTGCCAGTCGAGGAGGTCCACTTCCACGAGGTCGGGGCCGTCGACTCGATCGTCGACGTCTGCGGCGCCGCGGTGGTGCTCGACCTGCTCGGCTGGCCGCGCGTCCTCTCGGCGCCGCCCGAGCTGGGGCGCGGCCTCGTGAAGACCGCCCACGGCCCGATGCCGGTGCCGCCGCCCGCCGTCCTGGAGCTGCTCGCCGGCAAGCCGGTGCGCCCCGGCGGCCCGCCCGGCGAGGCGGTGACGCCCACCGGCGCGGCGCTCCTCGCCCACTTCGCCGAGCTCGGCCCGCTGCCGCCCTTCGTGGCCCGCTCGATCGGCTACGGCGCCGGCACCGTCACCTGGCCCGACCGGCCGAACGTGCTCCGGCTCGTCCTCGCCGATACCTTGGCTCCCTCGGACGGCGCCAACGCCCTCTTCGTCGTGGAGACCAACCTCGACGACTGCCCCGGCCAGCTCGTGGCCCGCGCGGTGGAGGCGCTCCTCGAGGCGGGCGCGCTCGACGCCTGGGCCGCGCCGCTCACCATGAAGAAGGGGCGGCCCGGCGTGCTCGTCGGCGCGCTCTGCGACGGCGCTCGGCGCGCCGCGGTGGCGCGCGTCCTCCTCACCGAGACCACCACGCTCGGCGTCCGCTTCCACCCGGTCGAGCGCGAGGAGCTCTCCCGCGCGCTCCACGAGGTGGAGACGCCCTACGGCCGGGTGCGGGTGAAGGTCGGCGCGCTCGAGGGGCGCGAGGTCGGCGCGCACCCCGAGTACGAGGACTGCCGCGCCCGCGCGGCCGAGCACGGCGTGCCGGTGCGCGAGGTGATGGCGGCGGCGCTGGCGGCCTGGCGGTCGGGACGGCGCTGAGCGTCAGAAGCTCGGGCAGCTCCGAACCCGAACGCGAACCCGTCGGCCGTGGCCGTGGGCCGTGGGCCGTGGGCCGTGCAGCCGTGCCCGTGCCCTGCTCAGCCTCGGTTACGGGGCGCTCGCGTCACGGGTCACGGGGAGTGACGGGACACGGAGCTCACGGAGACGGGGCACGCGTTCGGGTTCGGGTTCGGGTGCGGGGGTGGTGCTCGCCCTACCCTCTCGCGATCAAACCCGCCACGAACGCGGCGCCGAACCCGTTGTCCACGTTCACCACCGTGACGTTCGGGGCGCAGGAGTTGAGCATGGTGAGGAGCGGGGCGATGCCGCCGAGGGAGGCGCCGTAGCCGACCGACGTCGGCACGCCGATGACGGGCCGGCCGACGAGGCCGCCCACCACCGACGGCAGCGCCCCCTCCATGCCGGCCACGGCGATGACGGCGCGGGCGCGCTCCAGCTCCTCGCGCCGGGCGATGAGCCGGTGCAGCCCGACCACGCCCACGTCGTAGACGCGGATGGCCTCGACGCCCATGACGTCGAGCGTGGCCACCGCCTCCTCGCAGACCGGCAGGTCGCTCGTGCCGGCGCAGCACACGGCCACGGGGCCGCGCGCCGGCAGCTCCATGCGGCCGCGCCGCAGCGTGCGCGACACGGGGTCGTAGGTCGATCCCCTCACCGCGCGCCGCGCCGGCCCGGCCTTCTCCGGCGCGAGGCGCGTCACGAGGAGCGGCCCGGCGGCGGCGATCCGCTTCGCGATGGCGGCCACCTGCGCCGCGGTCTTCGCCTCGGCCAGCACCACCTCGGGCAGGCCGAGCCGGAGCGCCCGGTGGGTGTCGATGGTGGCGACGTCGCCCAGCCGCTCGAAGGGCGCGTGGCGCAGCTTGGCCACCG
>DASTGK010000463.1:0-7174 GCA_035719085.1 Anaeromyxobacteraceae bacterium | reverse complement strand
CGCGGCGCCGCGCGGAGGGAGCCCGGGATGATGCCGATCGCCGTCGACGTCGCGCTCGCCCTGGCCGCGCTGCCGGTGCTCCTCGCGGCCGGCTACCTGCTCCTCCTCACGCTCGCCTCGGCGCGGCGCCCCCCGCCCGCCGCCGCGCCGCCGCGGCTCCGCTTCGACCTCGTCGTCCCGGCCCACGACGAGGAGGCCGGCATCGCCGCCACCGTGGCGAGCCTGCTGGCGCTCGACTGGCCGGCGCCGCTGCGGCGCGTCGTCGTCGTCGCCGACAACTGCCGCGACGCCACGGCCGCGCGGGCCCGCGCCGCCGGCGCCGAAGTGCTGGAGCGCCACGATCCCGAGCGGCGCGGCAAGGGGTACGCGCTGGCCCTCGCCTTCGAGCGCTCGCTCGCCGGGCGGCGCGCCGACGCGGTGGTGGTGGTGGACGCCGACACCGCCGCCTCGCCCGGCCTCCTGCGGGCCTTCGCGGCGCGGCTCGAGGCGGGCGCGCTCGCCGTGCAGGCCCGCTACGGCGTGCGCAACCCGCGGGCCTCGTGGCGCACCGGGCTCATGGCCATCGCCCTCGCCCTCTTCCACGACGTCCGCTCGCTCGGGCGCGAGCGGCTCGGCCTCTCGGCCGGCCTGCGCGGCAACGGCATGTGCTTCGCCGCGCGGGCGCTGCGCGAGGTGCCGCACCGGGCCTTCTCCATCGTGGAGGACCTGGAGTACGGCATCGCGCTCGGCCTGGCCGGCCACCGGGTCTGGTACGCCGGGGAGGCGGAGGTGCTCGGCGACATGGCGGCCGGCGAGGCGGCCTCGCGCCCGCAGCGCCGCCGCTGGGAGGGCGGGCGGCAGGCGCTCCGGCGCGCCCAGGCGCTGCCGCTCCTGCGCCGCGCCCTCGCCGGGCGGGACCGGGTGCTCCTCGACCTCTTCGCCGACCTCGTCGTGCCGCCGCTCGGCCTGGTGGCCGCCGCCGCCCTGGCCGGCCTCGCCGCCACGACCGCCGCCTCGCTGGCGCTCCACCGGCCGCTCGTGGCGCTCTGGCCCTGGGCCGGCGCCTCGACCGCCCTCGCCGTCCACGTGCTGCGCGGCTGGTGGCTCTCGGGCACCGGACTGCGCGGGCTCGGGCTCCTGGCCCGCGCCCCGGCCTACCTCGCCTGGAAGCTGGCGCTCGCGCTCGGGCGGCGCGCGGGGACGCCGGAGGAGTGGGTGCGGACGCCGCGGGAGCCGCGCGCTTGATGGTCGAGCCCTCCAACGCGGCACCCGCCTCGGGTGGCGCGGCGAAGCGCCGCCGAGCCTGCTGGCCCGCGGTCGCGCGACGGCACCCCCGGACGGACCGTGATAGGGATCGCAGGAGGCCGGCGCCCGCCGCTCGGCGCCCCAGGAGCCCGTCCTTGGTCACCCGACACGCCGCCCCGCTCCTCCTCGCCGCGACGCTCGTCGGCGGCTGCGCCACGGGCGGCGACTACGTCTGGGTCGAGGCGTTCCAGGCGTCGCGCCCGCGCCCCACGCCGGAGTACGTCATCGCGCCGGGCGACCTGCTCGACGTGCGGGTCTACGGCCAGGAGCCGCTCTCGGGCCAGGTGCGCGTGCGCCAGGACGGGATGATCACGCTGCCGCTCGTCAACGACCAGATGGCGGGCGGCGTCACGCCGGCCATGCTGGCGGAGCTGCTCACGGCGCAGCTCGAGACCTTCGTGAAGGCGCCGGTGGTGACGGTGGTGCTCTCGGAGCGCCACCCCGGCCAGGTGTCGGTGCTGGGCGAGGTGGCGAAGCCGGGCGTCTACCCGCTGGAGCCGGGCCAGGGCGTGCTCCGCGCCATCGCCCAGGCGTCCGGCGTGACGCCGTTCGCCTCGGGCGACCGGATCTTCGTGGTGCGCCGCCCCGACGACGGCGCCCCCCGCCGCATCCGTTTCCGCTGGACGGCCCTGACCGCCGCCGAGCCCCGCGCCGCCGCCTTCGAGCTCCAGGACGGCGACGTGGTGGTGGTGGAGTAGCGGGCTAGAACGCCACCCGCGACAGGAAGTAGGCCACCACGGTCGAGACCCCCACGCCGATGAAGCCGGGGATCATGAAGCTGTGGTTGAGCAGGTACTTGCCGATGCGGGTGGTGCCGGTCCGGTCCATGTTGATGGCCGCGAGATCCGACGGGTAGAAGGCGAAGAAGAAGTAGGCGTAGCTCGCCGGCATGAGCCCGAGCATCAGCGTCATGGGCAGGCCGAGCGCCAGGCCGAACGGGATCATCACCGTGAGCGTGGCCGCCTGGCTCTTCACGAAGGCCGAGACGGCGAACATGGCGAGGGCGAAGGTCCAGGGGGCCACCTCGACCATCGCCTTGATCCGCTCCACCAGGAAGCCCTTGTTGGCGGTGACGAAGGTGTCGCTCATCCAGGCGATGCCGAAGATCGAGACCACCGCGATCATGCCGGCGTTGAAGACGCTCGACCGGGAGATGTCGTAGGCCTTCACCTTGGTGGCGAAGAGGATGAGGGCGCCGAAGGCCAGCATCACGATCTGCACCACCGTGGTCATGGCGAGCGGCTTGCCGTCGGCCCTGGGCAGGAGGCCGAGCTTGAAGAAGTCCTGGTCGAGCGCCAGCACCACGATGGTGGCCACGCCGGCGAAGAACAGGGCCACGGACAGCTTCGCCTTCAGCGGCACCTCCTTGTCGAGCGTCGTCACCGAGACGTCGAGCGCCTTGCGGAACTCCGGGTCCTGGAGCCGCGCCTGGTACTCCGGGTCGCGCTCCAGGTCGAGGCCGCGGTTGAGGCTCCAGGTGGCGGCCGCCAGCACGCCGAGCACGCCGGCCGGGATGGTGATCTTGAGGATGTCGAAGAGCGAGACCGGCTGGCCGGCCTTGAGCGCGAAGGCGAGGAAGGTGGTGACGGCCGCCGCCACCGGGCTCGCCGTGATCCCCATCTGCGAGGCGACGCTGGAGATGGCCATGGGGCGCTCCGGCCGGATGCCGGTGCGCACCGCCACGTCGGCGATGACCGGCAGGAGCGCGTAGACGGCGTGGCCGGTGCCGACCGCCATGGTGAGGAAGAAGGTGCAGAGCGGCGCCAGGATGGTGACGTAGCGCGGGTGGGCCCGCAGCAGCTTCTCGGCCAGCTGCACCAGGTAGTCGAGGCCGCCCGCCACCTGCAGCGTGGCCGAGGCGGTCACCACCGCCAGGATGATGAGCATGACGGCGATGGGCGGCTCGGAGGGCGTGGCCCGGAAGAAGAAGGTGAGCACGGCGACGCCCAGGCCGCCGATGAGCCCGAGCGCGACGCCGCCCTTGCGGATGCCGAGCAGGATGGCGCCGAGGACGAGCAGGAACTCGATCCAGAAGGTGAGCACGGTGGGTGGACCTGGCCTTTCGTCGGGCGACCGCTGGGTGCGCCCTCGCGCCGCGGTCGGGCCGCGGCTCGACCGGCCGGTAGAGCACGCCCCGCGCCGGATCGGGCGTGAGCGCCCAACCACCGATGGCGCCCACGGATTCGGCGCGGGAGCGCCGTCCCGAGCCGCGCGAGGGGGTATGACCTGGCTCATGGCGCGCCCGGCGCCGGCAGCGCGGATCGGCGAGCCGGCGCGGGCGCGAGCGGCGGTCATGCCCGCCAGGGCCGCCATGCCCTGGCTCATACCCCCCGGTCGCCGCTACTTCTGCCGCGCCGCCTTGAGCCGCTTCGAGAGGGCCGGCTGCGACACGCCCAGCAGGCGGGCCGCCACCGTCTGGTTCCCCTGCGACCGCTCCAGCGCCTCCTCCACCAGGAGCTCCAGCGCCTCGGTGAAGGTGGGGAGCACGTCCACACCCGCGAACGGGTTGCGCCGCTCGCCCGGCGGCCCGGGCGTCCGCTCGGCGGCGGGGCGGTCGAGCAGCCGCGCGAACGGCTCGGTCGAGAGGACGCCGCCCTGGTGCAGGCTGACGGCGTTGAAGACCATGGCCCGCAGCTCGCGCACGTTGCCGGGGAACGGGTGGGTGGCGAGGAGCTGCGCCAGCTGGCGCGGCGCCGTCGGCCTCCTCTTCCCGAGCGCCCGCGCCGCCTCGTCGAGGAAGTGGTCGAGGAGCAGCGGCAGGTCGTCCTTGCGCTCGCGCAGCGGCGGCACGCGCACCTGGTGCGTGCAGAGCCGGTAGTAGAGGTCGCGCCGGAAGGTGCCGGCCGCCTGGCGCGCCGCCAGGTCGTGGTGGGTCGCCACCACCAGCCGCGCCTTGAGCCGCTTGGGCCGGTCGCTGCCGAGCGGGTAGTACTCGCCCTCCTGCAGGAGGCGCAGCAGCTTCACCTGGGACGCGGTGGAGAGGTCGCCGATCTCGTCGAGCAGGAGCGTCCCGTCGGCCGCCTCCTCGACCAGGCCGCGCCGCACCTGGTCGGCGCCGGTGAAGGCGCCGCGGGCGTGGCCGAAGAGCGTGTCGGCGAAGATGGCGTCGTCGAGCCCGGCGGCGTTGAGCGCCACGAACGGCCCGGCGCGCCCGGAGAGGGCGTGGGCGGCGCGCGCCACCAGCTCCTTGCCCACGCCGCTCTCGCCGGTGACGAGCAGCGGCTGCGGGCTCCGCGCCACCGCCTCGACGTAGGAGAAGAGCGCCAGCATGGCCCGGTCGCGCGTCACGATGCCGGCGAAGGCCTCCGGGTGGCGCACCGCCCCGCCGAGGAGGCGGCTCGCCACCTCGCGGTTCTCGCGCTGCAGCTCGAGGAGCCGCACGGCGCGCAGCACGCCGCCCACCAGCCGGTCCTCCTCGCTCGTCTTCACGAAGTAGTCGAGGGCGCCCGCCTTGACGCAGCGGACCGCCGTCTCCACCTGGTTCATGCCGCTCACCACGATGACGGCCACCTCGGGGTGCTCGGCCGCGATGGCCGCGAGCAGCGCCTCGCCCGGCAGGTGGGGCATGTTGAGGTCGAGCACCACCAGGCCGACCGGCTCGCGCGCCAGGATCGCGGCCACCTGGCGCGGATCCTCGCAGGTGAGCAGGTGGGTCAGGCCGGCGGCCCGCTCGAGCGAGAGGCGCAGGCCGTGGAGCCAGGCCGGGTCGTCGTCGACGAGCAGGACGGCGAAGGCGGGGTAGAGGGCCTGGCTCACGCGGCGGCTCCTGCGGCCGCCGCGGCGGGCAGCCAGACGGTGACGGTGGTGCCCTGGCCCGGCGCCGACGCGAACTCGAGCGCCCCGCCGTGCTCCTCGACGATGCCCGCCGAGACCGAGAGGCCGAGGCCGGTGCCCCCGGCGTCGCGCTTCGTCGTGAAGAACGGCTCGGTGAGCCGCGCCAGGTGCTCGGGCGGGATGCCGACCCCCTCGTCGCGCACCGTGAGCCGCAGCCGGCCGCGCGCCGCGTCCCAGCCGGTGGCCACGGCCACGCCGCGCTCCGGGCCGGGCAGCGCCTGGCAGGCGTTGAGCACCAGGTTCACCACCACCTGCTCGATCCGCTGGGCGCTGCCGCGCGCCGGCGGCAGGCCCGGCGCGAGCGCCACCTCGAGCCGGGCGGTCGCCTTCCGGGTGGTGCCGTCGACGAGCCGCAGCGCCGCCGCCACCGCCGCGTTGAGATCGAAGGGCTCGGTGCGGGCCGCGTCGTCGCGCCGGGCGAAGTCCTTCAGGTCGTCCACGATCCGCTTGATGCGCCGGGCGCCGTCCTGCATCTCGTCGAGCAGCCGCGGGATCTCGCCGCGCATGCGCGACCAGGGCAGGCCGCCCACGTCGAAGTCCCCCTCGGCCGCCCGGTGGGCGTCGAGCACCTCGCCGGCGTCGAGCCAGGCGGCCCGCACCGCCGGCACGTCGAGGAGCACGAGGCCGTTGGGGTTGTTGATCTCGTGGGCCACGCCCGAGACGAGCACGCCGAGCGCCGCCAGCTTGTCGGCCTGGAGCAACTCCTGCTGCTTCCGGCGCAGCTCCTCCACCGCCCGCTGCCGCTCCGCCACCTCGGCGGCCAGCGAGGCGGTCCGCTCGGCCACGAGCCGCTGCAGCTGCCGGGTCCAGACGGCGGAGGCGACGAGGCCGAGGAGGAGCGGCACCACCACCAGCGCGGCGTAGCGGGTGAAGAGCCCCCAGTCCATGCCGCGCGGCTCGAGCACGCCGAGCCAGCGCTCGCGGATCCGGTCGTAGCGGCCGGTCTTCTGGAGGATGGCGAGCCCCTCGGTGAAGCGGGCCAGCAGCTCGGCGTTCCCCTTGCGGACCGCGTGGCCGTAGGGCACGGCGGCGACGCGCGGCGCCACCGGCCGCAGGTTGTCGAGCTTCAGGTCCTTCACCAGCCACATCCCGGGCACGGCCGCCACCACCGCGTACTCGCCCTGGCCCGAGGCGAGCAGCCGCAGCGCGTCGGCCGGCGTGTCGGTGCGCAGCAGCGAGCCGCCCTGCCCCGCCGCCGTGAGCGTGTCGTCCATGTAGCCGCCGCGGTGGACCACCACCGCGTGGCCGCGCAGCGCCTCGATCGAGCCGACGGCGGGCGTCTCGCGCCGCGCGAAGATGGCGTGGTGCACCACGGTGTGCGGCGGGGCGAAGTCGAAGTCGCGCGCCCGCGCCTCGGACCAGGAGAGCCCCTCGAGCGCGTCGATGCGGCCGGCGGCGAGCGCCTCCCGCTGCGCCGACCAGGCGCCGAGCCGGATCTCGACCTTCATCCCCATCACCTCGGCGATGGCGCGGGTGAGGTCGACGTCGTATCCGGCCGGCTTCCCGTCCGGCCCGAGGAACTCGTAGGGCGGGTAGTCGCGGTCGCCGCCCACCACGATGACGGCCGGCAGCTCGGCCCGGGCGGCGGTGGCGGCGGCGAGGAGGAGGGCGGCGGCGAGGGAGCGGGTCATGGCGCGAGGAGCTCGCAGGGCGCATCATCCACCACCCACGACAGGTCGGCCACGCCCCCAACCCCAACCCCAACCCGAACCCGAACCCGTGCCCGTGACCCGGTGCCCGTGCCCCCGCTCAAGTCCCCGGCGCCGCCTGCGCTCGCCTCGCCCTCAGCTTCGGCACGGCGATGAGCGCCAGGCCGTAGAGGCCGAAGGCGACGAAGAGGGTCACGGGGCGGCCGCGGTGCAGGTCCTCCAGCAGGATCTTCACGCCGCCGACCACGAGCGCCGGGTAGGCGAGCTGGCCCGCCTCGCCGAGCGTCCGGACCCGGCCGAGCGCGGCGAGCCCGATGGCGACCGCCGCCAGCACCGCGGTGCGGACCGCGGCGACGAGCCCGGCGTCGGCCCCGGCCCCCGGCGTGCCGGCGAGCGGCGGCACGAGG
>DASTGK010000462.1:0-2973 GCA_035719085.1 Anaeromyxobacteraceae bacterium | reverse complement strand
GAGCAGCGCAGGCGTAGCAGCGCTACGTCGAGCAGCGGACCGACGAGGCCGCCTGCCGCAGCGAGAGCATCGTCGCTCGCAGCAGGCATCTCGCCTGGGGCGGGGCACTAGATGGACTGGGGCAGGCTGGCCGCGGGGGTCGCCGGCGCGCTCCTCGCCGGGCTCTCGGCCTTCGTCCTCGCCCCGCTCCCCGCCGGGCTCCTCGAGCGGCGCCCGGTGGCCGCCGTCCGCTTCACCGACCGGGACGGCGGCCTCCTGCGCGAGGTCGCCTCGCGCGCCGACGGGCGGGCGGTGCCGCTCCCGCCGGAGGAGCCGGTGCCGCCGCTCGTCCGGGCCGCCTTCCTCGCCTCGGAGGACGCCCGGTTCGAGCGCCACGCGGGCGTCGACCCCCTCGCCGCGGCCCGCGCTGCCCTCCAGGACCTGCGCGCGCGGCGGCTCGTCTCCGGCGCCTCGACCATCACCATGCAGCTGGCGCGGGCGCTGGTGCCGCGGCCGCGCACGCTCGCCGGCAAGCTGCAGGAGGCGCTCTGGGCGCTCCGGCTCGAGGCCCACCTCGCCAAGGCGGCCATCCTGCGGGCCTACCTCGACCGCGTGCCGCTCGGGCCGGACCTGTACGGCGTCGAGGCGGCGAGCGAGCGCTACTTCGCCCGGCCGGCGCGGAGCCTCTCGGCCGGCCAGGCGGCGCTGCTCGCGGCGGTGGCGCGCGCGCCGGGGCGGCTCGACCCGTGGCGGCGACCGCAGGCGGCGGCCGGGCGGGCGGCGGCGGTGCTCGACCGGATGGAGCGGCTCGGCCTCCTCGGCGCCGGGCAGGCCAGGCTGGCCGCCGCGGCGCCGCTCGACCTCGTGCCGCCGGCCCGCGCCTTCGCCGCGCCGCACCTGGTGGAGGCGCTGGCCCGCTCGCTGCCGGCGCTCGGCCTCGACGGCGCCGCCCTGGTCGAGACCACCATCGACCCGGGGCTGCAGGCCGACGTCGAGGCGATCGTGCGCGACGAGCTCGCGGCCGACCCGCGCCTGCCGAACGCCGCGGCGCTGGTGGTCGACAACGCCACCGGCGAGGTGCTGGCCTACGTCGGCTCGGCCGCCTTCCTCGACGAGGCGAGGCTCGGCCAGAACGACGGCGTGCGCGCGCTGCGCCAGCCCGGCTCGGCGCTCAAGCCCTTCGCCTACGGCCTCGCCCTGTCGCGCGGCTTCACGCCGGCCACGCTCCTGCCCGACGTCGAGCTGCAGCTCGCCACCGCGGCCGGCGCCTGGGTGCCGCGCAACTACGACCGGCGCGAGCACGGGCCGGTGCGGCTCAGGGCGGCGCTGCAGAACAGCTACAACGTGCCGGCGGTGCGGGTGGCCGAGGCGCTGGGCGTCGACGCGCTCCTCGCCGCGCTGCAGGCCGCCGGCTTCGCCTCGCTCGATGGCGGCGCCGCCCGCTACGGCGCCGGGGTGGTGCTCGGGAACGGCGACGTGACCCTGCGCGAGCTGGCCAGGGCCTACCGCGGCCTGGCGCGCGGCGGCGTGCTCGAGCCGCTCGTCGAGGTGCGGGCGGCGCGGGACGGGGCGGGGCGGCCGCTCGCGCCGGTCCCGGAGCTGCGGCGGCGCCGCTTCCTGCCCGCCGGCGCCGCGGCGCTCCTCGCCGACGTCCTCTCCGACGAGGCGGCGCGCGGCCCGGCCTTCGGCCTCGACAACGCGCTGCGGCTGCCGTTCCGCGTCGCGGCCAAGACCGGCACCTCGCGCGCCTCGGTCGACAACTGGACGGCCGGCTTCACCGCCGAGCGGACGGTGGCGGTCTGGGTCGGCAGCTTCGACGGCCGGCCGATGGACCACGTCTCCGGCATCGCCGGCGCCGGCCCCATCTTCGGCCGGGTGATGGCCCGCGCCATGCGCGGCGTGGCGCCCGCGCCGCTCGTCGACCGGAGCCGCTTCGATCGCGCCCGCATCTGCCCGCTCTCCGGCCGGCTGGCCGGCGCCGCCTGCCCATCGTCCTTCGACGAGGTCTTCCTGCCCGGCACCGCGCCGCAGGAGCCGTGCGACATGCACCGGCTCGAGACAGCCGGCGGGCGGGCGAGGGCGGTGCTCGACCTCGGGCCCGAATACCGCGGCTGGGCCCAGGCGGAGGGGATCGCGGTGGAGGAAGCCGTTCCGAACCCGAACCCGAACCCGAACCCGAACCCGAACCCGTGTTCCGTGGCCCGTGCGTCCCGTGCCCCGGCCGTCTCCCCCGACGGGGAAGAGCGGGGAGTCCGCATCCTCCTCCCCGCCGACGGCGACGAGTACCTCGTCGAGGCCGGCATCCCCGCCGGCGCCCAGGCCATCCCCGTCCGGCTCCTCGTGCCCCGCGGGACCGGCCGCGTCACCGTCCGCTCGGGGGCGGGGACGCTCGAGCTCGCGCCCCCGTTCACCGGCCGCATCCCGGCGGTGCCGGGGCGCCAGCGGCTCGAGGTCTGGCTGCCCGGCGCCGGCGCGCCGGCCGCGGTGAGCCAGTTCACCGTCCGCGGGGGCGCCTGAGCTACTTGGTCGCCGCGCTCGCGGCGGGCGGGCGCCGCACCGCGGCGAGCACGTTGGGCACCGGCAGCCCGCCGCCCGGCAGCTCGATCCCCACCTCGGAGGCGCCGACGCGCAGGAGCTCGGTGCCGCCGCCGCGGACGTAGAGCTGGGCCTCCGGCCCGCCCTCCACGTACATCGCCTGGCGCAGGTCGATGGGGGCGGCGAGCAGGGCCGCCACCAGCTCGTGCACCGGCCAGGGCGAGCGGGCGTGGATGAAGAGCAGCCGCCCGCTCCCGTCGACGCCCACCGCGGCGCTGGAGAAGCGCCGCTCCGACGGGGCCCAGACCCCCACCCGCTGGCAGCTCACCATGCGGATCGACTGCACCAGGCTGGCGTAGGCCTTGCCGGCCTCCTCGAGGTCCTCGCAGTCGCGGTCGATGATGCGCAGGGGCGGCGCCCCCGGCGCGATCGGGTCGAAGGCCAGCACCGCCCGGTCCT
>DASTGK010000461.1:0-4636 GCA_035719085.1 Anaeromyxobacteraceae bacterium | reverse complement strand
CCCCCGGTGGGGGAGAGGGAGCAGAGACGTTGGGCACCCCGTGGCCCATCGGTTGCACAATCCACGACCGTGAGCCAAGCGATCGGCGACCCACGGAGATTTCGGTGCGGTGATCGGGCGGTGCACGGGGAAGTGCGGCTTCGGGGAAGAGCCACGTTGTCCGGATCGCGGGCAGCCGTCTGCCCGGTTATCGAGCAACCGCTCCCTTGACCGGCCGAGGTTTCGGAGCGTAGCGTCAACGCCTATTCACACACATCGAGGTGAGCCGTGAAGAAGGTCGAGGCGATCATCAAGCCGTTCAAGCTGGACGAGGTGAAGCAGGCCCTCTCCGAGGTCGGGGTGGCCGGTCTCACCGCGACCGAGGTGAAGGGCTTCGGTCGGCAGAAGGGTCACACCGAGCTCTACCGCGGCGCCGAGTACGTCGTGGACTTCCTCCCCAAGGTGAAGGTGGAGGTGGTGGTCTCGGACGCGCTGGTGGGCAAGGTGGTCGAGGTCATCGAGCGCGCCGCCAAGACCGGGCGCATCGGCGACGGCAAGATCTTCGTGGTGCCGGTGGACGAGGTCATCCGCATCCGCACCGGCGAGCGCGGCGAAGAGGCGCTCTAAGCGGGCGCGGTGTCCCGCCCAGCCAAGGCTCCTCCGCTGCCCGCGGCGCTCGCGCGCGCCGCGGTCGACTCCGTCGCCGACGCCCTCGTGGTCATCGGCGCCGACGGCGGGGTCGTCCACCTCAACCCGGCGGCGGAGGAGCTCTTCGGGCGCAGCCGGGAGCGGGCGGTCGAGCTGCCGGTGCGCGCCCTCCCCGGCGGCGCGCAGCTCGCCGTCATCTCCGAGCGCGCCCGGCTCTCGCAGGAGAGCCAGTCGGCCGACTTCCCCAGCCCGCAGGACCCGGGCGTCTCCATCTCCATCGAGGCCTCGCCGCTCTTCGACGGGCCGACCATCGCCGGCACCGTCATCGTGCTGCGCGTGCCGCGCGGCGGCGAGCGGGCGCTCAACTTCGAGGCGCTGGCCGCCGGCCTGGCGCACGAGATCAAGAACCCGCTGGCCGGCCTGCAGGGCTCGGCGGAGCTGCTGGCGCGCGAGGCCGAGGGGAGCGCCCGCGAGTACGCCCAGGTGATCGCCCGCGAGGCGCGGCGCGTCGACGGCCTGGTGCGCGAGCTGCTCGACCTGGCCCGCCCGGCGGCGCTGCAGACCGCGCCGGTGGACATCCACCAGGTGCTCACCGACGTGCGCACGCTGGCGCGCGGCTTCCCCGGCGCCGACCGCGTCGCCTTCACCGATCGCTACGACCCGTCGCTCCCGCCGGTCCACGGCGACGACGAGAAGCTGACGCAGGTGATCCTCAACCTCGTGCGCAACGCCCTCGACGCCGTGGCCGAGCGGCGCGAGCCGGTCATCACGCTCGAGACGGGCGTCGCCCCGCTGCGGCTGCGCACCGCGAGCGGCCGGACCCGCCCGCTGGCCCGCATCTCGGTGCAGGACAACGGCCCCGGCATCCCCGAGGCGATGCTGGCCCGCCTCTTCACACCTTTCGCCACATCCAAGCCGCACGGCACCGGCCTCGGCCTCGCCATCTCGCGCCGCATCGTGGAGGCCCACGGCGGCCGGATCGAGGTGAAGAACCGGGCCGGCGGCGGCGCCGAGGCCAACGTCTACCTCCCCCTGGAGGTGGGGTAGGCGGCTGGCCCCGCCCTTGCTTGGGGTCCCACCGTGCGCAAGGTCCTCATCGTCGACGACGAGAGCTCGATCCGCTTCGTGCTGGCCCGTACCTGCGAGCGCGCCGGCGTCCCCTGGGACGAGGCCGGCAGCGCCGAGGAGGCGCGCGAGAAGCTGCGGGCCTCCGGCACCGGCCGCGACGGCATCGGCCTGGTGCTGCTCGACGTGCGGCTGCCGGGCGACGACGGCCTGAAGCTGCTCGGCGAGATCGGCGGCCGGGCCGACTCGCCCTTCGTCGTGGTGATGACGGCCGAGGACACGATGCGCTCCGCCGTCGAGGCGATGAAGCGCGGCGCCGCCGACTACCTCGGCAAGCCCTTCGACCTGGCCCGCGTCGAGCGGATCGTGCGCGACCTGGCGCTGGCGCCGGTCGACGGGGCCGAGCCCGAGCCGCACGCGCCCGCCGGCGTCGAGTCGGAGATCGACCCGAACGCCGAGCCGCGCCGCTACCGCGACGTGGCGCTGCCGGAGACGCTCGTCGGCCGCTCGCCGGCCATGGTCGAGGTCTACAAGGAGGTGGGCCGCGTCGCCCGCACCGAGATGACGGTGCTGCTCATGGGCGAGTCGGGCACCGGCAAGGAGCTGGTGGCGCGCGCCGTCCACGCCAACTCGACGCGGGCCAAGGGGCCGTTCATCACCGTCAACATGGCGGCCATCCCGCGCGACCTCATCGAGAGCGAGCTCTACGGCCACGAGAAGGGCTCCTTCACCGGCGCGGTGGAGCGGCGCCCCGGCAAGTTCGAGCTGGCGAGCGGCGGCACGCTCTTCCTCGACGAGATCGGCGAGATGCCGATCGAGCTGCAGGCCAAGCTCCTGCGCGTGCTGCAGGAGCGCGAGGTGGACCGCGTCGGCGGCAACCGGCCCATGCCGGTGGACGTGCGCATCGTGGCCGCCACCAACGCCGACCTGGCCGGCGCGGTGGAGGAGGGGCGCTTCCGGCGCGACCTCTACTACCGGCTGGCGGTGGTGCCCATCCGGCTGCCGCCCCTGCGCGAGCGCGAGGGCGACGTGGTGCTCCTGGCGCGCCACTTCATCGCCCGCTACGGCGAGCAGCTGAAGGGGCGGGCGCCGGTGCTCTCCAAGGACGCCGAGCCGCTGCTGCTCGCCCACCCCTGGCCCGGCAACGTGCGCGAGCTGCAGAACGTGGTGCAGCGCGTGCTCCTCAAGCTGAACGGCGCGCGCATCACGGCCAACGACCTGCTCGGCCTCCTGCCGGCGGCGGCGCGCGCCGAGCGCGGCCTGGGCGGCCTGGTGGAGGCGATCCTCGACGGCGCCGAGCCGGAGGGCGGCCGCTACCAGGCGGCGCTCGCCTCGGTGGAGCAGCCGCTCATCGCGGCGGCGCTGGTGCGCACCAAGGGCAACCAGCTGCGGGCCGCGGAGCTGCTGGGGATGAACCGCAACACGCTCCGTGAACGGATGCGGGCGCTGGGGATGAAGCCGAAGTAGCGCGCTGGCGCGCACCCCCGATCGCGTCACGAGGCTGCCCGGTAATCGGGCAGCCGCCTGCCCGGATCCCGGGCAGGGACACGAGCAACCTCCCCGAAGCGACACGAGTTTTCGGCACCTGTCAGGGCTCCACACGCGGCACGGAAGGTGCTATCGATCCGCCGCATCCAACCCCCTCCCACCGTGGAGAAACGAGAGCGATGGCCATCACCACCCCGAAGCAGGTCCTCGAGTTCGCGGCCGAGAAGAAGGCGACCTACGTCGACCTGAAGTTCATGGACTTCATCGGCATCTGGCAGCACTTCTCGATCCCGCTCTACGAGCTGACCGAGGACATCTTCGAGGCCGGCCTCGGCTTCGACGGCTCGTCGATCCGCGGCTGGCAGGCGATCCACGCCTCCGACATGCTCGTCATGCCGGACCCGACCACGGCCGTCATCGACCCGTTCATGGCGGAGCCGACGCTCTCGCTCATCTGCAACGTGGTCGACCCGATCACCAAGGAGCCGTACAGCCGCGACCCCCGCCAGATCGCCATCAAGGCGGAGAAGTACCTGAAGTCGACCGGCATCGGCGACACGGCCTTCTTCGGCCCGGAGCCGGAGTTCTTCATCTTCGACGAGGTCCGCTACGAGTCGGGCGTCAACCACGCCTTCTACAAGGTGGACTCGGTCGAGGGGCAGTGGAACACGGGCCGTGAGGAGGCCGGCGGCAACCTCGGCTACAAGCCCCGCTACAAGGAGGGCTACTTCCCGGTCGGCCCGACCGACAGCCAGCAGGACATCCGCACCGAGATGTGCCGCGTGATGGAGTCGGTCGGCATCCACGTCGAGCGGCAGCACCACGAGGTCGCCACCTCGGGCCAGGCGGAGATCGACATCCGCTTCAACAACCTGCTGGCGATGGCCGACCAGCTCCAGTGGTTCAAGTACATCATCAAGAACGTCGCCCGCCGCCACGGCAAGACCGTGACCTTCATGCCGAAGCCGCTCTACGGCGACAACGGCTCGGGCATGCACGTGCACCAGTCGATCTGGAAGGGCGGCAAGCCCCTCTTCGCCGGTGAGGGCTACGCCGGCATGAGCGAGCTCGCCATGCACTACATCGGCGGCATCCTCAAGCACGGCCCGGCGCTGGCGGCCCTCTGCTGCCCGTCGACCAACTCGTACAAGCGGCTGGTGCCGGGCTTCGAGGCGCCGATCAACCTCGCCTACTCGGCCCGCAACCGCTCCGCCTCGATCCGCATCCCGATGTACTCGCCGTCGCCCAAGGCGAAGCGCATCGAGTTCCGCTCGCCGGATCCGTCGGCCAACGGCTACATCGCGTTCGCCGCCATGCTGATGGCCGGCCTCGACGGCATCGAGAACAAGATCAACCCGGGCCAGCCGCTCGACAAGGACATCTACGGCATGTCGCCGGAGGAGCTGAAGGACATCCCGAAGATGCCGGGCTCGCTCGACGAGGCGCTCGAGTGCCT
>DASTGK010000460.1:0-2113 GCA_035719085.1 Anaeromyxobacteraceae bacterium | reverse complement strand
GGGGTGCAACGTCGAGAACGCCAGCTACGGGCTCACGGTCTGCGCCGAGCGGAACGCCGCCGCCGCCATGGTGGTGGCCGGCGGGAGGCGGATCGAGGCGCTCGCCGTGGCGAGCGGGACGGTGCCGCCGACGCCGCCGTGCGGCGCCTGCCTCCAGGTGCTGGCGGAGCTGGCCGGCCCCGAGTTGCTCGTGCTGCTCGCGGGTGGGAGGGGGAAGGTGGTCCGGACGACGCTCGGGGAGTTGTTGCCGAGGGCGTTCGGGAAGGGGTTTCTGTAGCGGATAGGACGCCGAACCCGAACCCGAACCCGAACCAGGCGGCCGTCGCCGTGCCCCGTGCCCCGTGCCCCGTGCCCCGTGGCCCGTCGGCCCGTGGCCCCGGCATGCGTCACCTCGTGGCCGACTACCTGATCGTCCTGGCTGACGGGAGCCGCACGGTGAAGATCGCGCCGCCCTCGGGGGCGTTGGTCGCCTCGATGGCGCCGCCGGAGCGCGCCACGATGCGGGCGCTGATGGGGAGGCCGAGGCCGGTGCCCTCGGCCTTGGTGGTCACGAACGGCTCGAAGATGCGCGGCAGGAGGGCGGGCGGGATCCCGGGGCCGGTGTCGCGCACCTCGACCACCACCTCGCCCGCCGAGGCGGTCGCCCGCACCAGCACGCGGTTGGCGTCGGGCGGCGCGCCGGCGGGGAACGCCTGGGCGGCGTTGACGAGCAGGTTGAGGAAGACCTGGCCGAGCTCGTGGCCGTACCCCTCGACGAGCGGCAGCGCCGGGGCGATGGCCAGCTCGAGCCGGGCCCGCGCGGCCACCTGGTGGCGGGTGAGCCGGACGGCCCGCTCGATCTCGGCGCGCACGTCGACGGCCCGGGGCGAGGGGTGGTGACCCTGCACCATGCCGCGCACGGCGGCGGCGATCTCCTGCAGGTGGACGGCGCCGGCCAGGGCGTCGCGGGCGGCGGCGCGCGCCTCGTCGAGGTCGGCGAGGCCGGGCGGCAGGGCCTCGATGGCGTCGAGCAGCAGGCCGACGTTGGTGCCGAGCGAGGCGAGCGGCGACGCGATCTCGTGGGCCAGCCCGGCGCTGACGGCGCCGAGCGCCGCCAGCCGGCCGGTCTCGCCGAGCTCCTCCTCGGCCGCCTCCCGCGCCGAGAGCGGGTGGATGATCGACTGGACGAGCGCGCGGCCACCGTCGTCGATGCGGCGCGCGCTCACCCGCACCGGAAGCTCGCGGCCGCCGGCGGTCAGGTGGACGGTCTCGAAGACGATCTCGCCGTCCTCGAGGCAGCGGCGGAGCTGCTGCGAGCCCTCCTCGCGCGTGTCGGGGCGGCGGAGCGCGAGGATGCTCTTGCCGACGAGGTCGGCGCGCGCCAGCCCGTAGAGCGAGACGGCCTGCGCGCTCACGTCGAGGATCTCGCCCGAGGAGGAGAGGAGCAGCACCGCGTCGCCGGTCGCGGCGAGCAGGTGCTCGAGCCGCTGCTCCAGCCGCCCCCCCGGCGCGGACCCGCCGGGCGCCGCCGGCTCGTCACCGCCGTGGACGGCTCGTGGAATCAGCGGCTTGACGACGCACATCGCTCCCCACCCTCCGATCGGCCGCGCTTCCCCCGGCGCGCGGCGCGTGGCCTTTCGCCCAGGGTACCAGCAAAGCCAGTGGGCTCCTTGGACCCTGAGTGAGGGATGCCGGCCACGGCCATCGCGCACCGGCGGCGACCGGCCCACGTCCCGCGGTCCCGGCACGAACCAGACCGTATGTGCCCAAACTTCGGGCACGCCGGGTGGGCGCAGGTAGGTCTCTCGTGCCTCTCCGCACGGCGAGGCATGGGCTGGCGTTGCAGGCAGCTCCCTCACCCCGGCCCTCGAGGAGGGAGAGGGAGCCAAGACCTTCGGAGCGGCCAGCAGCGTGTACGACGCCTGCTCAAGCCCCTGGCGTCGTCTCCCCGGCCGGCGCCGCCGGAGCCGCCTGCTCGGAGGAGGCCGGCGCCGGCGCGTCGCCGCGGGCCGCCTGCTCGGCGAGCCGCCGCTCCTCGCGCGCCGCCTGGCGGACGGCGTCGATGAGCTCCTCGTGCTCCTTGCGCAGCAGGTCGTGGCGCCGCTTCAGCTCGGCGTACCGATCGTGCGAGAGG
>DASTGK010000459.1:0-7143 GCA_035719085.1 Anaeromyxobacteraceae bacterium | reverse complement strand
TGCTCGCCCTCCTCTCGCCGACGGGCGAGGGGGTGCAGCGCGCGGCGCTCGAGCCGCTCGGCCTCTACCCGGCCGCCCGGCCGCTCACGCTCGACCCGGGCGCCACCGCCCAGGAGCTCGCCAAGCTCGCCACCTGGGCCTGCGCCGCCGCCGCGGCCGCGCTGCTCGGCGACTCGCGCGAGAGGCGCGAGCGGATCCTGAAGGCCGTCGCCCTCTCCGGCGTGGGGGTGGGGCTCGCCTGCTACGGCGGCGCGCTGCTCGGGCTCGGGCGGCTCACCGAGTCGAAGGCCACCTTCGTCAACCCGAACCACCTCTCCTCCTTCCTGCTCCTCACCTGCTGGATCGCGCTCGGCTTCGGCCTGCGGGCGCGCGGGCCGGAGCGGGTCGCCTGGATCGCCGGCTTCGTCGTCGCCGGCAGCCAGGTCTTCCTCTCCCTCTCGCGCGCCGGCATCGCCGCCTTCTTCGTCGGGGCCGGCATGGCGGCGGTGCTGGCCATCCACTCGGGCCACGCGGCGGCGGCGGTGCGGCGCCTCTCGGGGGCGGCCGCCTCCGGCGCGGCGGGGGCGTGGCGGGCGGTGGCGGCGCCGGCGGCCATCTCGGCGGCGCTGGCGGTGACCGCCTGGCTGGCGCTCGACCGCGTGGTCGCCGAGCTGCGCACCGTGAGCACGGTGGGCTCCGACGTGAAGCTGAGCCTCTGGCCGCTCGGCGCCCAGGTGCTCTCGCAGTACCCGCTCCTCGGCATCGGCCGCGGCGCCTTCGACACGCTCTTCGCCGCCTACAAGGTGGAGATGGCGCAGGTGACCTTCACGCACCTCGAGAACACCTGGCTGCAGGTGCCCATCGACGTGGGCGTGCCGGCGGGCCTGGCCTTCCTCGTTCTCCTCGGCCTCTCCTGGGTGTGGGGCGCGCGCGCCCGCGAGCTCTCCCGCCCCATGATCGGCGCGCTGGCCGGCGTCACGGCGGTGGCGGCCCACGACGTCTTCGACTTCTCGCTCGAGCTGAACGGCGTCGCCATCCCGTTCCTCGTCATCCTGGCGCTCTCGGGGCGCGAGGGACCGGTGGTGCGGCCGCCGCGCTGGGCGCTCCGGGTCGGCGCGGCCGCGGCGCTGCTGCTCGCGGCGCTGGGGCTCTCGCTGCACCTGACGCACGACCTCGACCGGCAGTCGAGGGAGGTGTTCGACGCCAAGACCGCCGACGAGGCGTCGGCCGCGGCGCGCGACGCCCTCGCCTGGCACCCGGCCGACTGGGTGCCGCCGGCCACGGTGGGGGCCAAGCTGGTGGAGGAGGGGCGCTGCCGCGAGGGGATGGAGTGGCTGAACCGGGCGATGGTGCGCAACCCGACGGCGCCCGAGCCGCACCGCTCGGCGGCTCGCTGCCTGGCGGCGGTGGGGCAGGACGCGGCCGCGAAGCGCGAGTTCCGGCTGGCCTTCGTCTACGGCGACCGGGGGGCGCTGGAGGAGGCGCGCGACACCTTCACCGAGCCGCTGGCGCTGCTCGACGTGGCGCCGGACACGCCGGTGGGGCTCCTCACCGCCGGCGCGCTGCTCGCGAGCAAGCCCGACGAGGCGCACGAGGCCTACAGCCGGGCCTGGGAGAGCTTCCACGACCCGGCCGCCCTCTCCGGCCTGGCCCAGGTGACGCTCACGCTCGACGACCCGGAGACGGCGCTCGAGCTGGCGCGGGAGCTGGAGCAGCTGCGGCCGACCGAGCCGGCCGGCTACACCATCGCCTCGGCGGCGCTCGCCAAGCTGGAGCGGGACGACGAGGCGACCAAGGAGCTGGAGGAGGCGACGGCGCGGCTGCCCAAGGTGCCGCAGCTCTTCGCCGCGCTCGGCATCCGGCACCTGCAGGCGCGCCGCTTCTCGCAGGCGAAGCTCACCTTCGAGAAGATGGTGGTGCACGAGGGGCCGGAGCTGGCGCAGAAGCACCTGCTCATCGCGGCGGCGCTCGAGTCGCAGGGGCGGCTCGGCGAGGCGCTGCGCGAGGCGCAGGAGGCCCACGAGGCGCTGCCGGGCATGCCTGGGCCGCTCGTCACCGTCTCGCGCATCGCGGCGGCGTCGCGGCTGTACCAGGTGGCCATCGACGCCCTGGAGCGGGCCTCGCACCTGCCGGGCGTGCCGCCGGGCGGCTACGACGAGCAGCTCGCCACGCTGCGCGCGGCCAAGGACGAGCAGGAGGTGAAGTGGATGGAGAAGCAGGTGGGGGGGAGGAGGTAGCGCGGGGCAGCCATGGTAAAACCCCGGCCGGCATGACCTCCCTCTCCGTCCTCGTCCCCGTCTACAACGAGCAGCACCTGGTCACCACCTCGCTCGAGCGGCTGCTGGTGCTCGAGACCTCCCCGCACCTCGCGCGGATCCAGGTCATCGTGGTGGACGACTGCTCGAAGGACCGGACGGCGGAGATCCTGAAGGCCTTCGAGGCGCGCATGGCGGCGCGCGAGCCCGGGCCGGCCGGCGCCCCGCGCGTCGAGTGGCGCTTCGTGCGCCACCCGCAGAACGGCGGCAAGGGCGCGGCCATCCAGACGGCGCTGCGGCTCGCCGAGTGCGACATCACCGTCATCCACGACGCCGACCTCGAGTACCACCCCAAGGACCTGCTGCGCATCGTGCGGGTCTTCGAGGAGGAGGGGGCCGACGCGGTCTTCGGCTCGCGCTTCGCCGGCGGCGAGGCGCGGCGGGCGCTGCTCTTCCGCCACGAGCTCGGCAACCGGCTGCTCACGTTCCTCACGAACCTCGTGACCAACGTGAACCTGACGGACATGGAGACCTGCTACAAGGCCGTCCGGACCGACCTGCTCAAGTCGATCCCGATCGTCTCCAACGACTTCCGGCTCGAGCCGGAGCTGACCATCAAGCTCGCGAAGCGCGAGGCGCGGATCTTCGAGGTCCCGATCAGCTACTCGGGGCGCACCTACCAGGAGGGGAAGAAGATCAACTGGCGCGACGGCGTGAAGGCCATCCTCGCCATCCTGCGCTTCTGGTGGTCCGACGCCGTGTACAAGGAGGACGAGTACGGCTCGCAGATCCTGGGGCGCATGGCGCGGGCGCCGCGCTTCAACGCCTGGATGGCCGACACCATCCGGCCCTGGTGCGGCCGCACCGTCCTGGAGATCGGCTCGGGCACCGGCAACCTGACCCGCCGGCTCATCCCGCGCGACCAGTACGTCGCCTCCGACATCAACCCGCTCTACCTCTCGACGCTGCACGGGCTCACCGCCGACCGGCCCTACCTCGACGTCACGCTCACCGACGTGACCAAGGGCGAGACCTTCCCCCGGCGCGAGGGCGGGTTCGACACGGTGGTCTGCCTCAACGTGGTGGAGCACGTGGACGACGACGTGGGCGCGCTCCGCAACATCCGCGCCGTGCTCGGCCAGGGCGGGCGGGCCATCGTGCTCGTGCCGCAGGGGCCCGAGCTCATGGGGACGCTCGACGAGGTGCTGGGCCACCGGCGCCGCTACACCCCCGACTCGCTCCGGCAGCTGGCGGCCGACGCCGGCTTCGAGGTGAAGGAGCTGCTCCTCTTCAACCGGGTGGGGCGGCCGGCCTGGTGGCTCAACGGCAAGGTGCTGAAGCGCCGCTCCTTCGGCCTCTTCCAGATCATGACGCTCAACGCGCTGACGCCCCTGTTCCGGCTCGTCGACCGGGCGCTGCCGTTCAAGGCGCTCTCGCTCATCGCGGTGATGGAGCCGGGTAGGACCCCCTCCCTCTCCCCCACCGGGGGAGAGGGCCGGGGTGAGGGGGCGTCGCCCGCGGGATCGCCCGTGCACTAGACTGCGCGCCTCATGTCCCACCTCCTCCCCGCCATCCGCGCCCTCGCCTCCTTCGAGCCGCCCGCGGCGCTGCCGCCCTGCGACCTCGGCGAGCTGGCGCCGGTGCTGGTGGCGCACGGGCTCGCCTCGATGGCCTCGTGGCAGGTGGAGCACACCCGGCTCGCCGCCGACGTGCCGGAGGCCTTCCGCGAGACGCTCCTCACCGTCTACCAGGGGACGGTGAACGACAACGTGCTGCGGCTCATGACGCTGCGGAACGCGCTGCGCGACGCGCCCGACGTGCCGGTGGTGCTGCTCGACGGCGCCGCCTGGATCGACTGGCTCTACCCGCACATGGCCTTCCGGCCGGTCTCCGACCTGCGGCTGGCGGTGCGCGGGCGCGACGGGGCGGCGTTCGCCGCGGCCATCGGCCAGGGGATGAAGCCGGTGCGCACCGGCGACGGCGGGCGGACCGCGGTCTTCTCCGACGGGCAGCTGGAGCTCCTGCTGCAGGAGGGGCTCTGGTCGGGCGGCGCCGAGGACGAGGCGCTCTTCGCGCGGGCCGTGCCGGTGAAGGTCTTCGGCCCCAAGGTGGCGCGGCCGGCGCCGGAGGAGGCGCTCCTCGGCGTGGTCGGCGACCTGGCGCAGGCGGCGCTCTGGGCGCCGCTCATCCGGTACGTCGACCTGCGCGAGCTGCTGCGGCTGGGCGTGGACGCTTCGTACGTGAAGGCTCGGGCTCATTCTGCTGGCCTGTCTCGTGCGCTGTACGGCGCCTCCGTGCTGGTGGCCTGGTTCTTCCCGGAGGTGGCCGACGCCGCGGCGGCGGTGCGGCCGGAGCTGGGTCACGTCGAGCGGGCGCTGCTCGAGCCGGTGATCGACGGGGCGAGGGATCCGGCGAAGCTGAGGCATCTGCGTGGGGCGGAGGCGGCGGCGCGGGCCTTGGTGGCGCCTCACGGAAAGGGCAACGGATGAAGATCGCGGTCATCGGCACCGGCTACGTCGGCCTCGTCACCGGCACCTGCTTCGCCGAGTCGGGCCACGCCGTCACCTGCGTGGACCTCGACCCGAAGAAGATCGAGCTGCTCCGCGGCGGCGGCATCCCCATCTACGAGCCCGGCCTCGAGGAGCTGGTCCGGCGCAACGCGCGCGAGGGGCGGCTCGCCTTCACCACCGACTACGGGGAGGCCGTGCCGGGCGCCGACGTGCTCTTCATCGCCGTCGGCACGCCGCCCGGCGAGTCGGGCGAGGCCGACCTCTCCTACGTGCTCGCCGCCGCCGAGTCGGCCGGGCGGGCGCTCACCGGCTACTGCGTGGTGGTCAACAAGAGCACCGTGCCGGTGGGCAGCGCCGACAAGGTGCGCGAGGCGGTGGCGCGCGTCACCAGCCACCCGTTCGACGTGGTCTCCAACCCCGAGTTCCTCAAGGAGGGGGCGGCCATCGACGACTTCATGCGGCCTGACCGCGTGGTGGTGGGCGTGGACAGCGAGCGGGCGCGCGCCGTCATGGCCGACCTGTACGCCCCCTTCGTCCGCGCCGAGCAGCCGGTGCTCTTCATGGACCTGCGCTCGGCCGAGCTGACCAAGTACGCCGCCAACGCCATGCTGGCGACGCGCATCTCCTTCATGAACGAGGTGGCGACGCTCTGCGACCGGCTCGGCGCCGACGTGGACGCCGTGCGCCGCGGCATCGGGAGCGACAAGCGGATCGGGCACCCGTTCCTTTACCCGGGGTGCGGGTTCGGTGGGAGCTGCTTCCCCAAGGACGTCCGCGCCCTCATGACCATCGCGCGCAACCTCGGGCTCGACTTCGACCTGATGCGCTCGGTGGAGCGGGTCAACGAGCGGCAGAAGCGGTCGCTCGTCGAGAAGGCGCTGAAGCACTTCGGCGGCAGCCTGGCGGGGAAGACGGTGGGCGTGTGGGGGCTCGCCTTCAAGCCCAAGACCGACGACATGCGCGAGGCGCCGGCGCTCACGGTGATCGAGGGGCTGCTCGGGAACGGCGCGCGCGTGAAGGCGCACGACCCGGTGGCGCGCGAGGTGGCGGCGAAGCTCTTCCGCGGCACGGTGGAGCTGGTGGAGGAGCCGTACGCGGCGGCCGAGGGGGCGGACGCGCTCTTCCTCGTCACCGAGTGGAACGAGTTCCGCCAGCCGGACTGGGCCAGGCTGCGGACGCTGATGAAGGGGACGGCGCTGTTCGACGGGCGGAACGTGTGGGACGCGGCGAAGGCGCGGGCCGCGGGGTTCACGTATCACGGCGTTGGGCGGCGTTAGTCTCGCCCCCTCTCCCCGGCCCTCTCCCCCGATGGGGGAGAGGGAGGAGAATCACGCGCTCGGCGTCCTGCCGCGCGACAGGAGGAGGATGACGCCGGCCACCTCCTCCTTCACGAGCTCGAGCCGCCGCGCCACGTCGAGCGTCTCGAGCACGCGGTAGCGGGCCTCGGGCTCGCTGATGGCGGCGGCGGCGACGAGGTCGGCCACGGCGCCGGGCACGCGCAGCCGCGCCACCGCCTCGGCCAGCGCGCCGGCGCCCGACTCGGCGGGGAGCAGCTCGGCGAGCTCGAAGACGAGCTGCCCGAGCGCCTCGAGGTCGCGCTGCAGCGGCGCCGCGCCGCCCTCCGGGTAGAGGTCGTGCAGGAGCTCGGCGCGGAACTCGCGGAACGGGGCGCCGCGCTCCAGCTCCTCCAGGAGCCGCACGCGCTGCACCCCCTCGATGACGAGGTCGTAGGTGCCGTCGTCGTTCGCCCGGTCGGCGATGACGAGGCCGGCGCCGGCCACGGGCCGGAGCGCGGGGCGCGCCTCCATGGCCTCGGCCGGGTCGACGAGCGTGGGCACCGCCACGACCCGGTCGCCGCCGAGGGCGGCGGCGGCCAGGGCGCGGTAGCGCGGCTCGAAGAGGTGGAAGGCGGCCGGGGCGCCCGGCAACAGGACGACGCCCGGCAGGGGGAAGACGCGGAGGGCGGTGCACGCGCTCGCGAGCACCGCCCTCGGATCCCGCGGAGCGTCGCGCCCCGCGGCCATGGCTACTTGGCCGGCACCGGCTCGGTGGCCTTCACGCCGGACTCGATCCGCATCCCGTAGAAGGAGCGGTAGACGAAGACCAGCGCCACCGCCAGGAAGGCGAACGAGAGGGCGACGCGCAGCGCGCCCTGCCCGGCCGCCGTCATCTGGAGCGCCAGCTCGACGGCGAGCAGGCCGAAGAGCGTGGTGAACTTGATGACCGGGTTCATGGCCACCGACGAGGTGTCCTTGAAGGGGTCGCCGACGGTGTCGCCGACCACGCAGGCGTCGTGCAGCGGCGTGCCCTTGGCCTTGAGCTCGGTCTCCACGATCTTCTTGGCGTTGTCCCAGGCGCCGCCGGCGTTGGCCATGAAGAGCGCCTGGAAGAGGCCGAAG
>DASTGK010000458.1:0-4058 GCA_035719085.1 Anaeromyxobacteraceae bacterium | reverse complement strand
GGCACCGGCGGGATGGGCGACACCTTGCCCGGGCGCGGAGGCGCGGGTGGAGCCGGAGGCGTCGGGGTGGCCTGCGCCAGGAGCGGCGCCGGCGAGGCGGGCTCGACCTCGGGCGACTGGAGGAGCGCGACGGTGGTGAGGAGGGCGAGGATCCCCACGATGCCGGCACGCTGGCCGAGCTCGACGGCGTGATCGACCGGTACCTCGCCCGCGCCGCCGGCCATCCGCCGCTCGTTGCCCGTGGGCACCTGCTCCGGCGGCGGCTGCATCGGATGTCAGGCGACGGTCTCGACGCGGTGGGCGGGCATGAGGCGGGAGAGCCCGATCAGCAGGGGCACGGCCACGGCGGCGGCGCCGAGCAGGAGCTGGACCCGCAGGGCCGAGACGAGGCCCGGCAGCACGCCCGAGCCGATGCGCAGCGCGCGGGCCGCCTCGCCGAGCCCGCCGGCCCAGTCCGACACCTCGGCGGCGAGGCCGCTCACCCCGGCGGCCACGAGCGCGGCGCAGGCGGCGGCGGCGACGGCGGCGAGGATGCCGGCGGCGATCCTCCGCTCGCGGGCCACGGCCGCCTGGGCGAGCGCGATCCGGTCGAGCACGCCGGAGGTAAAGTCGGCCGGCAGCTCCGGCACCGGGAGGGCGTCGAGCGCCTCGCCCAGGATCCGGTAGGTCTCGACCAGCGCGGCGCACTCGGCGCAGCCGGCGGCGTGGGGCTCCACCTCGGCGTCCTGCGCGGCGTCGAGCAGGCCGTCGACGAGCCGCTGCGCCTGCGCGTCGGTGAGGTGTCCGGTGAAGGTCTTCATGGCCGAACCTCCAGCCCACGCGCCTCGAGGGTCGCGCGGAGCTTGCCGCGGGCGCGGTGGAGCCAGGTCATCACGGTGCCGATGGGGACGTCGAGCGTCGCCGCGATCTCCTTGTAGGAGAGGTGCTCGACGTGGAAGAGCTGGATCACCTCGCGGTAGTTGGCCGGCAGCTCGGCCACCGCCGCCTCGAGCGCGCTGCGCGTCTGGGCCTGCTCGAGGAGCAGGTCGGCCGCGGGCGAGGCCGCGTCGGGCAGGTCGTAGGCCGGCGCCCCGTCCTCCGGGTCGGCGTCGAGCGCCACCTGCTGGGCGGCGGGGACGCGCCGGCGGACGAGGTCGAGGCAGTGGTTGCGGGCGATCCGCAGGATCCAGGGGGCGAAGGGCTGGGCCGGGTCGTAGGTGGCGATGGCGGCGTAGCCTCGCACGAAGGCCTCCTGGGCCGCGTCGCGCGCCTCCTCGCCGTCGCGCAGGAGCCGAACGCAGAGGCCGAAGACGGCGCGCTTGTGCAGGTCGACGAGCCGGCCGAAGGCGACCCGGTCGCCCCGCGCCGCGGCGCGGGCCAGCGAGGCCTCGGGGCTCGGGGGTGGGACCAGGCTCTCCTCCGGGTCGAAAGAGAGCGCGAACCCTATCTCCGCCATCGCGGCAGCCGCAACCATGCAGATTCCTACGGGAAGCGACCGCTCCTATTTCGCCGCGGCGGCCCGGCGGGGCGCTCGGCCGCCGTCCCTCATGGGACGCCGGCCGTCGACGCGAATCCATTGGAAATCACGGTGGATTCGGCGCGACGGCTCGACGCGGGCTCGATCCAGCCCGCCGACCGCTCGGCGAGCAGGACCGCGAAGGAGAGGGCCAGCGTCACGCCCGTGACCACGGCCCCGTACCGCAGGAACCTGAAGAAGCCGATCCGGCCGCGCGGCCCGGCCAGCTCCAGCACGATCAGGTTGGCCACCGAGCCGACCACGGTCAGGTTGCCGGCGAGGGTCGAGGCGAGCGCCGTGGCGAGCCACAGGAGCGTCGGATCGGCCAGCCGCGGGATCCACTGGCCCGCCAGGATGACGAACGGGACGTTGGAGACCACCTGCGAGGCGCCGACCGAGAAGAGGCCGAAGACGGCCGCCTGGCGCGCCGCAGAGGCGCCGAGCGCCGGCTCGACCGCCCGGAACATCACCTCGGCCACGCCGGCCCGGCCGACGCCGGCCACCACGACGAAGAGGCCGGCGAAGAAGACGAGGAGGGGCCAGTCGACCCGCGCCAGCGCCTCGCGCGGCGCCCGGCCGGCCACCGCCATGCAGAGCGCGGCGGCGAAGAGCGCCGTCCAGGCGAGCTCCAGCCCGGCGAGGAAGCCGGCCAGGGCGAGGCCGGTGGCGAGGAGCGCCTTGGCGAGCAGCCGCCGGTCGAGCGCCGGCGGCGGCAGGGCGGTCGAGGCGAGCGGGCGGCGCGGCAGCTCCCTGCGGAAGAGGAGCTGCAGGAGCGCGGCGACGGCCACGAGCGAGGCGGCGGCCGGGAGCGCCAGCGCCCGCGCGAAGGCCGCGTAGGGGATGCCCGAGAGCGTCCCGACGATCATGTTCTGCGGGTTGCCGGTGAGGGTCGCCACGCTGCCGGCGTTGGCGCCGAAGGCGACGGCCAGGAGGAAGGGGAGCGGCGGCAGGTCGGCGTCGTCGACGATCCGCACCACGAGCGGCGTCATCATGAGGCAGACGGTGTCGTTGACGAGGAAGGCCGAGAGGGCGCCGGCGGTGAGCGTCAGCCCCCAGAGCAGCGTGCGCGGCGTGCCGGCCGACCGGATGACGCGCCAGGAGGCCCAGCGGAAGAAGCCCGCCTCGCCCAGGTAGGCCGCCAGGATCATCATCCCGAGCAGGAGCCCGAGCGTCTCGCCGTTGACCGCGCCGCCCGCCTCGGCCGGCGTCAGCACCCGGGTGGCCACCATGCAGACGGCGCCGAGCAGGGCGGCGGCGGGCCGGTCCACCGACAGCCAGGGGAAGCGGCCGGCGGCGATGGCGAGGTAGGTGAGGGCGAAGACGGCGACGGCCGCGAGCACGGGCCGACTCTTACCACGACGCCCCCCGAGGGTTGGCGCCCCGGCGCGCGGCGCGGCGCTAGAGTCACGGACCGTGCCCTCGGAGCTCCCGATCCTGCTCGACGGCGCCTCCGGGGAGGGCGGCGGCCAGCTCCTGCGGACGGCGCTCTCGCTCGCGGCCGTCACCGGCCGCGCCTTCACCATCCACCGGCTGCGCGCCCACCGGCCGAAGCCGGGGCTCCGGCCGCAGCACCGGGAGGCGGCGCGGGCCGTGGCCCGGCTCTGCGACGGCGAGCTGACCGGCGACGAGCTCGGCTCCGCCCGGCTCGAGCTGAAGCCCCGCGCCCGCGTGGCGCCCTGCGATCTCGTCCTCGACGTCGGCACCGCCGGCTCGACGCCGCTGCTTCTCCAGACGCTCTGCTGGCCGCTGGCGCTCGCCGGCGGCCCCTCGACGCTCACGCTGCGGGGCGGCACGCACCAGGACCACGCGCCCTCGTTCCACTACCTGGCGCTCGTCTGGGCGCCCGCGGTGGCGCGGCTCGGCTTCAAGGTGGAGCTCTCGCTCCAGGCGGCCGGCTTCTGGCCGGAGGGCGGCGGCGAGCTCTCGGCCCGGATCGAGCCGGCCCACCCCATGCCGCCGCTCGACCTGCGCCACCGCGGGACGCTGCGCGAGGTGGAGGTCATCTCGATGGTCGGCGGGCTGGAGCACGAGGTGGCCGACCGGCAGGGGCGGGCGGCGCTGGCCGCGCTGAAGACCGCCGGCGTGGCGGCCGAGGTGGAGCGGCTGCCGGTGCCGGTGCGCGGCTCCAAGGGGAGCCACGTGCTCGTGGTGGCCACCTTCGACCGGACCCGCTCCGGCCACGGCGCCATCGGCGGGCGCGAGGCGGGGCCGGAGCCGACGGCCGACCGGGCGGTGGCCAGCTTCCGGGCCCACCTCGAGGGGCGCGGCGCCGTCGACAAGCACCTCGGCGACCAGCTGCTCCTGCCGTCGGCGCTGCTCGCCGCGGGCCTCGTGCCCGGTCCGCCGGGGATGGTGCCGGCCACTCGCTACACGGTGGGCGAGGTGACCGGCCACATGCTCTCGAACGCCGAGGTGATCCAGCGCTTCCTCGACGTGGAGATCTCGGTGCTCGGCCGGCTCGGCGAGCCGGGCGAGGTGCGCGTGCAGCCGCCGGGCGGCGGCCTCGAGGTGGTGCCGCTGCCGCAGGTGGGGCGCTAGCCGCGGCGGCGCCCCGCGAGGCCAC
>DASTGK010000457.1:0-5581 GCA_035719085.1 Anaeromyxobacteraceae bacterium | reverse complement strand
AGAGGGAGAGACCCTAGCCCGCCAGCGCCGCCAGCCCGGCGGCGTGCGGCTCCCGGATCACGCCCCGCTCGGTGACGATGGCGGTGACGAGCGCGGCCGGGGTGACGTCGAAGGCCGGGTAGCGGCCGGTGACGCCCTCCGGGCCGATGCGCTGGCCGTTGATGACCATCACCTCGTCGGCGCCCCGCTCCTCGATGGGGATGGCGGCGCCGGTCGGGGTAGCCCGATCGACCGTCGACCAGGGCGCGGCCACGTAGAAGGGGAGCCCGTGGTGGGCCGCCAGCACCGCCAGGGCGTAGGTGCCGATCTTGTTGGCCACGTCGCCGTTGGCGGCGATGCGGTCGGCCCCCACCACCGCGCAGGTGATCTCGCCGCGCGACATGAGCCAGCCGGCCATGCCGTCGGTGAGCACGGTGACCGGGATGCCGTCGCGGTGCAGCTCCCAGGCGGTCAGGCGCGCCCCCTGGAAGAAGGGCCGGGTCTCGTCGGCCAGCACCGTCACCGGGTTGCCGGCCTCGACGGCGGCGCGCACCACGCCGAGCGCGCCGAGCCGCCGGCAGGAGGCCTCGTCCTCGTCGCGGATGGCGTGGGCCTCGGCCAGGATGGCGTCGGCCCCCTGCCCCACCAGGCGGCCGATCCGCCTCACCGCCCAGGCGAGGTTCACCGCCGTGGGGCGCGCGCCCGCCAGCGTCTCGGCCGCCTGGCGCAGCCGCGCCTCGCCGGCGCCCCGCCGCGCCTCGACCGCCACGCCGTAGGCGGCCGCCACGCCGATGGCCGGCGCGCCGCGCACCGCGAGCGTCCTGATGGCGTCGGCCACCGCGTCGGCGTCGGCGAGCTCGAGCCAGGCCTCCTCGGCCGGCAGCCGGCGCTGGTCGAGCAGGCGCACGAGATCGCGCGCGTCGTCGTAGAGGACCGGGCGGAGCGGCTCCATCACTTCTGCTCCTTGGGGCCGATGACGCCGAAGAGGCGCAGGCCGAAGTAGACGGCGGCGGCGCCCGCCAGGAGCGCGGCCGGCGCGCCGTCGCGGGCGAGGATCCCCGTCACGACGACGCTCCCCAGCAGCATCGCGCCGAGGAAGATCTTGCTCGGACCGCCCGCGGAGCCCGCCCCCGCCGGTCCTGCGCCCCAGCCAGCCCACGCCATGGTCAGCCTCCGAGCTTCTTCTCGAGGAGGGCGTTCACCACGGCCGGGTTGCCCTTGCCCTTGAGCTGCTTCATCACCTGGCCGACGAAGAAGCCGGTGAGGTTCTTCTTGCCGCTCCGGTGGCGCTCCACCTCGGCCGGCGCGCCGGCCAGCACGGCGTCGACGATCGCCTCGATGGCCCCCTCGTCGGAGACCTGGGCGAGCCCCTTCGCCTGCACCACCTCGGCCGGGTCGGCGCCGGTGCGGAAGACCTCCTCCACCACCGCCTTGGCCGCCGCGCCGTTGATGGCGCCGCGGTCGAGCATCCCGAGCACCGCCGCCAGGTGGGCCGGCGTGAGCTTCCAGGCGGCCGGCGCCAGGCCGGTCTCGTTGACGAGCCGGGCCACCTCGCCGTTCATCCAGTTGGCCGCCTTCTTGGCCGCCTCCGGCCCCTGGCCGGCGAGCGCCACGGTGGCGTCGAAGAAGTCGGCCACCGCCTTGTCGGCCACCAGGATGGCGGCGTCGGAGGCCGGCAGCGCGAGCTCGGCGGCGTAGCGGGCCGCCCGCGCCCGCGGCAGCTCGGGGAGCGTCTGGCGCAGCCGCGCCACCGTCGCCTCGTCCACCAGCACCGGCGGCAGGTCCGGCTCGGGGAAGTAGCGGTAGTCGTGCGCGTCCTCCTTGGAGCGCATCGAGCGGGTCTCGCCGCGGGAGGGATCGAAGAGGCGGGTCTCCTGCACCACCTGCCCGCCCGACTCGATGAGCTCCACCTGGCGGCGCACCTCGTAGTCGATGGCCTGCCGCAGGAAGCGGAACGAGTTCATGTTCTTGATCTCGGCCCGCGTGCCGTAGGCGGTGGCCTCGCGCCGCATCACCGAGACGTTGGCGTCGCAGCGGAAGGAGCCCTCCTCCAGGTTGCCGTCGTTCACGCCGAGCGTGATGAGCACGGCCCGCAGCGCCTTCAGGTACTCGACCGCCTCGTCGGCGCTGCGCAGGTCCGGCTCGGAGACGATCTCGAGGAGCGGCACGCCGGCCCGGTTGAGGTCGACGCCGGAGGAGCCGTCGGCGGCGACGTCGTGCAGGTTCTTGCCGGCGTCCTCCTCCATGTGGATGCGGGTGAGCCGCACCCGCTTCGTGGCGCCGTCCACCTCGACGTCGAGGCCGCCGCCCTCGCAGATGGGCAGCTCGTACTGCGAGATCTGGTAGCCCTTCGGCAGGTCCGGGTAGAAGTAGTTCTTCCGCGCGAAGACGCTCTTCGGCCGGATGGCGCAGCCGAGCGCGAGGCCGGTGCGCACCGCCGCCTCGACCACCTGCCGGTTGAGCGCCGGCAGCACGCCGGGCAGCCCCAGGCAGACCGGGCAGACGTGGGTGTTCGGCTCGGCGCCGAAGGCGGTGGAGCAGCCGCAGAAGATCTTGGTCTTCGTGAGCAGCTGGGCGTGGACCTCGAGGCCGAGGACCACCTGGAAGTCGGCGACCGGCATCTAGCGCGTGCTCCTCGCCGCCGGGCGCGGCGGCTCCGCCAGCGCGTCCCAGCGGGCGTCGCTCGGGAAGAGGGTGACGAGGGCGAGGAGGTCGACGGCGAAGACGCCGAGGAGGCGGGCGTCGCCCGTCACGATCCAGGCCACCAGCGGGAAGAGGGCCGCCGCCTCGCAGAGCGCCCAGCCGACGACGAGCCGGGTGAAGGCGGTGGCCTCGCGGCCGGCGCCCACCGGCCCGAGCCGCGGCGGCAGCACCCGCGACAGCGCGATGTTGAAGGCCGAGGCGGCCAGCGTCAGCCAGAAGAGGAAGGCGGTGGTCTCGGGGCGGGCCGCGCCCCAGCGCGCGGTGGCCACCACGCCCATGAAGAGGAAGGGCAGGAGGAGCATCGAGCCCCAGACGACGGTGGCGACGCGGCGGGTCACGTCACGCCTCCAGCGCCGGCAGCGGCGCCGGGCCGAGCTCGCGCTCCAGCGCCCGGGCGGCGCGCAGCATCCCCGCCTCGTCGAAGGGGCGCCCCACGAGCTGCAGCCCCACCGGCAGCCCGCCCGCCTGGCCGCACGGGACCGAGAGGCCGGGCAGCGCCGCCAGGTTGCAGGTGATGGTGAAGATGTCGGCCAGGTACATCTGCAGCGGGTCGTCCACCTTCTCGCCCAGCTTGAAGGCGGGCGAGGGGGCCACCGGCCCGGCCACCACGTCGCAGCGCTCGAAGGCGGCGTCGAAGTCGCGCCGGATGAGCGTGCGCACCTTCTGGGCGCGCAGGTAGTAGGCGTCGTAGTAGCCGGCCGAGAGGGCGTAGGTGCCGAGCATGATGCGCCGCTTCGGCTCGGCGCCGAAGCCGCGCTCGCGCGTCTCCGAGTACATCTCCTTGAGGCCGCGCGCCTCCTCGGCCCGCAGGCCGAAGCGGACGCCGTCGTAGCGCGCCAGGTTGGAGGAGGCCTCGGCCGTGGCCACGAGGTAGTAGGCGCCGATGCCGTACTTGGTGTGCGGCAGCGAGATCTCGACGAGCGTGGCGCCGAGCTTCTCGTAGGTGGCGAGCGCGGCGCGCACCGCCTGCTCGACGCCGGCGTCGACGCCGCCCTGGAACCACTCGCGCGGCACGCCGACGCGCAGCCCGCGCGCCCCGCCCTCCAGGCCGCCGAGGTAGTCGTCGACCGGCCGGGTGGCGGAGGTGAGGTCCTTCTCGTCGCGGCCGGCCACGGCCTGCAGCATGGCCGCCGCGTCCCAGACCGTCCGGCCGAGCGGGCCGGGCTGGTCGAGCGAGCTCGCGAAGGCGACCACGCCGTAGCGGCTCACCCGGCCGTAGGTCGGGCGCAGGCCGACCACGCCGCAGAAGGAGGCCGGCAGCCGGATCGAGCCGCCGGTGTCGGTGCCCATGGTGCCGTAGCACTGGCGCGCCGCCAGCGCCGCGGCGCTGCCGCCGGAGGAGCCGCCCGGCGTGCGCGACAGGTCCCACGGGTTGCGGCAGGGCTTGAACGCCGAGTTCTCGTTGGACGAGCCCATGGCGAACTCGTCCAGGTTGAGCTTGCCGAGCAGCACCGCGCCGGCCGCCCGGAGCCGCGCCGTCACCGTGCCGTCGTAGGGCGGCACGTAGCCCTCGAGGATGCGCGAGGCGGCGGTGGTGGCGATCCCCTTCGTGAGGAAGAGGTCCTTCAAGGCCACCGGGACGCCGTCGAGCGGGCCGCGCCGGGCGCCGGCGGCGATGCGGGCGTCGGCCTCGGCCGCCTGGGCGCGCGCCACCTCGGCCGAGACGGCCAGGAAGGCGCCGACCCTGGCGTCGGTGGCGGCGATGCGGGCGAGGCAGGCCTCGGTGAGCTCGGCCGAGGAGACCTGGCGGGCGGCGAGCCGGGCGCTCGCCTCCTGGAGCGAGAGGTCGGTGAGGGCGGCGGTCACTCGATGATCCTCGGCACCTTGAAGCAGGTCCCCTCGCGGGCGGGGGCGGCCGCGAGCGCCTCGTCGGGCGCCAGGCCGGGCACGAGCGCGTCGTCGCGCAGCGCGCCCGCCTCGCCGGCGGCGAGGGCGTGCGTCATCGGCTCCACCCCCGACACGTCGAGCTCCTCGAGCTGCCGGACGTGATCGAGGATGGCCGAGAGCTGGCCGGCGAACGTCCGCTCCTCCTCCGGCGAGAGCCGGAGGCGCGCGAGCTGGGCGATGCGCCGGACCTCTTCGAGCGAGAGGGCCATCGGCGTGGAGCCTTCCGTTACGGGGCGCCGGTCTCGGGCTTGAACCAGTTGAGGATGGCGGCGACCACGCCGCTCTTCTCGTGCGTGGTGATGGCCTCGAGCTCGCCGCGGTCGAGGAAGACGCCGCCGCAGGCGAAGCAGACGTCCACGTCGATGCCCTGGTACTTCACCTCCTGCAGGCCGAGGCCGCACTTCGGGCAGCGCATGAAGTGGAGCTCCTTCAGGCGCATCAGCTCGGCCGCCTCGGTCTCCTTCTTCACCTGGAGCGCCAGCTTGCGCTTCTTCTCGGCGTCCTCCCGGACGAAGTACTCGTCCTCGGTGGTCGACGGCTTCCCCGGGGTTCCACGATCCGACATGTTCACGGCTCCTTGAGCTGGCTGATGGCGTTCCTGGCGACGGCCGCCTCCTCGCCGTCCGGGTGGAGGGCGAGGTAGCGCTCGTACTGCGCGATGGCCTCGGCGGTCTTTCCCTGCGAGCGGTAGGTCTCGGCGAGCCCCATGAGCGCGTCCGGCTGCTCCGGATCGGCCGCGAGGGCCGTCTGGAAGCTCGCCAGAGCCGTATGGTACTGGCCGAGGTCGAGATAGCACAGACCCCGTCCCGTGAGGGCCTCGACGTTCTCCGGATCGGCCGAGATGACCTTGCCGTAGAGGTCGAGCGCCTTGGCCGGCTCACCCTTCTCGCGGAGCTTCTGGGCCTGGGCGAGGAGCGCCTTCGGGCCGGCCGGCCTGGCGGGCGCGGCCTCGGCCGCCGGCTTGGGCGGCTCCGCCTGCGGCGCGGGGGCCGGCGCGGGCGGCGCCTCGGTC
>DASTGK010000456.1:0-53459 GCA_035719085.1 Anaeromyxobacteraceae bacterium | reverse complement strand
AGCCCTACTACTCGGAGCCGGGGATTGACCTGTACCTCGGGGACAACCGGGAGGTGCTGTCCGCGCTCGGCGTCCTTACCGGCGACGTGGCGCTGCTCTGGGGAGATCCGCCCTATGGGGTGAGCGAGCGAACGCGCCGAGCGAGCGCCGGCCGGAGCAACGCCACCGCCGCGCTGGACTTTGCGCCGGTGGCGGGGGACGGGGAAGCGTTCGATCCGGGCCCCTGGCTGGCGTTCCCGCGCGCGGTGCTGTGGGGAGCCAACCACTACGCGCATCGACTCCTTCCGTCCTCAAGCTGGTGGTGGTGGGACAAGCGGGCTGGCACCACGCCCGACGACAACGCGGACGGCGAACTGGCCTGGACGAACCTGGGCGGTCCGGCCCGGGCGTTCACGCACCTTTGGCGGGGGATGATCAAGGCCTCGGAGCGCGATGCCACGCGCGTCCACCCCACGCAGAAGCCGGAGGCGCTGGCGACGTGGGGCTTCCAGCAGGCCAGCCTGAAGCCGGGCAACCTCGTCCTCTCCCCGTGGCTCGGCTCCGGCCCCGAGGCCGCGGCGGCGAAGCGCCTGGGGCTCCGCTTCATCGGCATCGAGCTCGTCCCCGAGTACCTTGACGCCTGCGTGGCTCGGCTGCGCCAGGGCGTGCTCCCGCTGGCCTCCGGAGATGCTCGGTGACCTCGCCCGACCCCCGGCCCCCACCCCAGATCGTCTCCCAGTCCTCCGGCGTCTGGTACTGGCGGATGGGCAAGGTCCGCCAGCACGCACACCGCTTCATCGACACGGAGCCAGCGTGCGGAGAGCGCTCCGGGATGGGACGGTGGGAGCGGGCGCCGAGCTGGGCGGTGGCGTGCCCGGGGTGCCTGCGGAGGCCGGCGCCGTGACGCGCGCGAAGGTGCTCGAGCTGGAGCTGCCCGTTCAACTTGTCTCCGCGGCGAACCTCCGGGAGCACTGGAGTGCCCGGCGCCGGCGGGTGAAGGCCCACCGAGACGGCGCCGCCCTGTTGGTGCGGATGGCTCTGCGCCGGGTGGGCGCGCCGCCGCCCCCGTACCTGGTGACGCTCACCCGGGTCATCGGCCCGCGCGGGCGAGAGCTCGACGACGACAACCTCCGGAGCGCGCTCAAGGCGGTCCGGGACGGCATCGCGGAGGCGCTGGGCGTGGACGACGGGGACCGCTCGGCCGTGGTGTGGAACTACGCTCCCGAGGAGCGCGGCCGGTGGGGCGCGCGGATCCGCATCGAGGGAGGCGCGAGCCCGCCGCCTCCGGAGCTCACCAGCGGGCCGAGGTCGACGACATGAAGATGCTGATGGTGGCGGTGGGGCTGATGCTGAGCGGTACTCCGGCGGAGGTGGCGCGGGCCCAGCAGCGCGTGACGAGCGCGGAGCAGCGTCTGGCTCGCGCGCAGGCGGAATACGAGGCGGCGACACGCGAGCTGACGGAGGCGCGTCGGGCGCTGGAGGTGGCGCGTCGCGGGCCGCCGACGCCGGAGTGCGCGCCGGGCCACGCGGACCGTCCGTACTGCATGGCGACCGAGCCCAGGTAGCGAGAATTCCAGGCGCTTCGGGGAAACGTCGCCGGAGCGCTTGACACCCCGGCCCAGACTGTTTATATATACATCATCGACGAGGCAATGACGCCTCGGCACCCCGGCGGCTCGCCGGGGACTCGGAGGGAAGAAGCCATGAAGACCACCGTGACCATTCAGGAGCAGTGGGCCAGCGCCACCGTTCGCGAGCGCGCTGCGGCTGCCATTGAACTCCTGCTGGAGACCGCGTTCCCGCTGCTCTCGTCCGATGGCCAGACGGTGTTCGCGGCGGAGGCGCGCGCTCTGGAGGCCGGGCTCCGGAATCTGGACGCCACCCACGTCGCGCTGGAGCAGGCCGAGCGAGCGAACGGGTACCCGGAGACCGTGTCCGAGGGCATCATCCGGGCGCGGCAGGAGATCGACCGGGCGCGGGCCGCCATCTCGACGCGGCTCGCCGCTATTCCGGCGCTGCTGGAGCTGTGGGGCTTCCTGCCCGATGGCACGACCGCCACCGACGAGCAGATTCAGGCGCTCCGCGCCGAGGCGGGGGCTGCGGGCGATCTCGCGCAGGTCGAGCTGTGCGACCGCGCCCTCGCGGGGGACGCGTCGGCGCGAGTCCGGTGCGCCCGCGTCATCGCCGACGCCGCTGCGATGGTGGAGGCGTAGCCATGACGCCCGTGCTGGAGGAACTTATTGCGGTCTGCGCTGTGTGTGGCCAGGTCGCCTGTGAGCGAGACCTGTTCTGGGTCACCGACCCGGACATGGCGGCGACCCTGGAAGTCCAGGTGAATGACACCGTGTGCGCCGAGTGCGGGGAGGAGGCGTAGTCATGGCCAAGAGTTTCCATGTCTACGCCGAGGATGGTTTCGAGTCGGCGCACCGGACAGAGGCGGCGGCGCGGAGGGCAGCATCACGAGGCAGTCGGCGGCGCCCCAGGGTCCGCTACCAGGTGGTGCGCGCCGATGCATTTGGGCTCACAGGTGGCGGGCACGGCACCGAGATCGCCTCCTACCGTGGTGGACATTCGGAGGCGGTATAGGCATGGCCGCGACCATGGATGCCTGCATTCGGATGGTGTGGGGCGCAGCATCGGATGTCCGCCTCTACGACCTCTGGCGCACCTGCGGTGAGCGCCGGGCGCGCCGCTACCTGGCCGCGCAGGTTCGTCGCGGGGTTGACCTCCGGGGCGGCGTCACGCCGAGCCAGGCACTGGCGGCTCTCGGCGTGGAGGCGATGTAGCGGTTGCGCTGAGCATCGACGGGACGGGGGCGAGGTGACTCGCCCCGCCACTCCGGCGCTTCGCCCCGAGTGCGCAACTCGGGGCGGCTCCTCTGACGCACGCCGGCCGTCAGAGGGCCGTACACAACCCAGCCGGCCCGAAAGTGGTGTGCAACATGTCTGGTGAGTACGTGGCGGTCGGTCGCATCGGTGGTGACACGGAGCCCTCGGAGTACTCGCGGCGGGTGGAGGTCGTAGTGGACACGGGTCCGGACTTCGTCCCGCAGTTCCGGGACTGCTTCATCGAGCCGTCCGCCTCGCGGCGGGCGTCGCTGGCGGGGAAGTACCTCATCATCGACCCGCAGCACGGCGGCTCGGTGACGCCGTGGGCGCCGCATGAGGCGGGGGAGATCGACCGGCGCGACGGGCAGGGGCGGCCGGCGGCGGCGTGCGTCGCGGCGATGTGGCTCGGCTCTCACCCCTCTGCGGGGCGCATCGTCGTCCGGGCGGACGCGGGGCTGGATGACCTCGCCGCCGCCGCCGTCCAGGCCGACCTCATCCGGCCGCTCCCGTACTCGGCGGAGGTGCGCGCGCGGCTGGAGGCGATCAGCGTGGCGGACGGCATGTCGTGGGCCGGTCTCCCCGAGTGGGCGCCGGGGCAGCGCCTCGCGGACGTGACGGCCACGTTCCCCGGCCTGGCGCGGATCTGCGCGTGCTCGGCGCTGCCCATTCGGCGCCGCGTGGAGTTGGTGGCGGACTGGCTGGCCACCGGGCAGATCTCCGACATCACGGCGCCCGAGTGCGTGGCGTTGGGGATCAGCGGCAGTCCGGCGGCGGTGGCGGAGTTGGACTCCGTGGCCCGCGCCGAGATGGAGGCGGTGGCGCCCCGCGTGACGGTGTGGCCCCCGGTCGAGGACGCCGTGGTCCACCCCTCGGCGCCGGGGCCGCTGATTGCCCTCGTGGACTCGCCCCTGACGGGGCTCTCGGGCGGGCGCGGGGCCATGGCCTACGGCTACCAGTTTGCCCCGGTGGTGGTGGCGTTCTCGCCCTTGACGCAGGCGGGCACCACGTCGCCGGTGACCATCCCAGCCGGAGCGCGGTGCGCGTCCTGCGGGGACACGCTCGCGGAGCCCGCCGAGCGCGCCCTCGGCGTGGCAGATGAGGGGACGTTCGGCGGCCTCGGCGGATGCGGCGACCATCACTCCTGGGTGACGGCGCGGCGCCTGGTGACCATCGCCCGCGCCCCGAACGCCCGCGCCGTGACGGTGGACTGGGCGCGGCTGCTCGCCGCGCTCAACGAGCGCGAACCAGGCTGGGGCGGGAACCTCACGTCCGGCATCATCGGGTCGCCGAAGCCGGGCGGGACGGCGCTGGGCCCGCAGGACATCGCGCGGTTGGTGTCCGAGGCCGCCGCATGAGCCACGGCCGCTGGACAACCGTTCTGGCGCTAGGTGCCCTCGTGCTAGCCTGCGAGGGCACGGAGAGCGGCGCCCGGACGTGGGCCACTCCGCCGCCGTGCGAGACACGGGGCTCCAGCCAGTGCCGACGCCTGGCGGACGCGGCGTGCGTGCGCGAGGGCGCGAAGCTGGATGCGTCCTGGGTCTGCGAGCGCTGCTACACCACCCCCGAGCCGATGGTGGAGGTGCACTGGGCCCGGCCATGCACGCCGTGACGCTCTCCTCCGAGCACGTCTACGTCGTGGTGCGAGCCGTCGAGGGTGGCCGCTGGACGGCTGCTCTCGGCATCGGCGGCAACACCCAGGACCTGCGCGGCTCATGGACGAGCGCCGATCTGGCGGAGCTGGCGGCGCTAGTCACTTGGCGGCGCCAGCTCGACGCGCTCGGCCCCGCCGCTGTGCACGCTCTCCGGCGCCCCCTGGTCCTGCGCTTCGCGGGCCCGGGCAACGCGTGGGAGCACGTCGCCCAGGCCCAGCCCTCGACGCTGGACCTGGAGCGCCGGCCGGTGCCCGGCGAGGACAAGGACGAGCGGCGTGCCCTGGCGCGGGCACGGGCGGGGCGGCACCTTGGGGCGAACGACCGGAGCCACATCCGCGAGGTGGTAGCGCGAGCGCGCGAGCTGGGCGCACCCTACGAGGACGAGGCGGCGCTGCTGGGCGCCGCGGGAGGTTGACATGGGATGGACCGAGGACGTCCGGCGCCGACATGCGGCGGGGATGGAGCCCCACGACCCGCTCGCGGTCGAGCCGCACTGGGACTTGGCCGGAGCTCTTCCGTTTCGGTTGCCCCATGCCGGGTGAGGGGAGCCTGTGCTCCAGGGGCGACGGGCGCAAGGCCTACCGTGCCGGGCTCTGTCAGCGTTGCTACCGCGCCGCGCCCCACGCACCACGAGCGGCTCCGGGCGAAGGCGCGCGCCTGGACCCCGTTCGGCTGCCGGCGAGCTGGGAGCGGGCGATCACCACCGCAGCCGAGCACCAGGGCGTCACCGTGCCGGCGTGGTGCCGGGAGGCGTTCCGGGCGGCGCTGCTGCTCCAGGCGCTCCAGGACTCGGAGCTGCGGTCGCTCGTGCAGAACGCGCTGGAGCCGAGCTGAGGTGGGCCGCCCGAAGCGTCACGATGACGCTTCGGAGGTCGGCCTAGACCTGCGCGCGGGTGGCACCGTACCACCGGGAGAAGACGAAAGCCCGGAGCGCGCGCAGGCGCTCGTCGCGCGGTGCGAGGTCGCCCACGTCGCCGTAGTGGCACTTGCGCGCGCCGGAGTTCATGGCGAGGTGGTCTTTTTCGCCCGCTTCCCGCGGTAATGCTCTAGGGCGCGCCGGGCCTGCTCCAGCGTCTGGAGCGTTGCCACGTAAGCGTCGAGCTTCGTGGCGTCGACGCGCTGGGACAGCATCTCCTCGCGCAGAGCGATGATCGTCCGGTCGAACTCCTCCGCGCTCTCCGCGTCCTCCGTCGGCTTCGCGGCGCGGCGCTCGGCCTCCGCTTTCAGCGCGGCGAGGAGGCGCTCCGGCTTGAACTTCGCCTTCTCCGGGTCCGCGCAGTCCTTCTCCTGTCGCTCCGTGTAGAAGCGGAGGTCGTCGTCGGACAACTCCGACACCTTCTTGCCCTTGGCCTTTCCCCACTTGATGACGGCCTGGTCCGGGTCGCTGGAGGCGCCGGCCTTGCGGTCCTGGAACTCCGCCACGCGCGCGGCGGAGAGGTCGAGGCCCTGCACCTTGTACCAGGTGCGGTCCTTCCCCTTCAGGCCCAGCACCTCGCGGACGGCGCGGGACTTCAGGTTCTCGAAGGCGTTCATCTCCGTGGTGGGCTCGTCCTTGGAGTAGCCGACCCCAATCAGGCGCTTGCCCTCCGCCAGCGCCACCAGCGCATCGCGGGACCAGAGTCCGCTCTTCACCCAGTAGTAGCGGTCCTCGCCGACGACGTTGCCTTTCCCGTCCTTGACGGGGACGGAGCGGATCTCCGACTGCCACTTCTGTTCGCCGCGCCGGTACGACGGGCGCCCGTCCACGGTGGACTCGACCACGGAGGCCCAGGTCAGCCCGAGGAAGCTGAACATGGCGTCCGCCGCGGCGCCCATCGGGTACACGGACTCCCGCGCCTCGTCGCCTTCGGCGCGGTGGATGACGTACTGGGTGGCCGCCGTCTGCCGCAGGGCGAGCTGGATGATGCGCTCGCGGAAGAGGGCGCGCTGCTCCAGTTGGCGCACCATCCCCTCGTCCGGGAGCTCCGGGTCCAGCAGGTCCAGGCGGCCGGCGTCGATGCGGACCGGCTGCGTGGCGAGCGCGGCGCTCCTGGGCGGGATGGGGTTACCGGACGGGTCGACGAGCTTACTCGGGGTCTGCTGGTCCACGGTGCGCCTCCTCTTGGTTGGTGATGTCGAGCCGCCACGACGAGCCGTGCGGCTTCTTCTCGACCTTGAACGGTCCGGCGAAGAACACGCTTCCCCCGGTGAGGGCGAAGCGGTTGCGGACGGCCTTGTACTTCTTCTCGTAGACCAACCGGTGCGGCTTGGCCTCGGCCATGACCACCAGGTCCGTGATGAGCGCCTGATCATCCACCAGCAGCGCCGGGTCCACGGGCGCCTCGCTCGGGTTACAGGTCCGCCGGAACGGGCAGGAGCCGCACTCGGAGCGGTCGGGGATTCGCGCGGGAAGGTGAGGTTCTGCGGTGAGCATCCCGGCGCGCCGGCCGGCGGTGATGATCGACACCCCCGCCTCGTCGTGGTCTGGGCCGTCCTGCGTGTACGGCATCACCGTGGCGAACGCCGCGATGTACGCGCGCACCGCGTCCCGCACGCGCTCGGCGCGCCGTAGGAGCACCTCCGTCCGCTCGTAGTCCAGCGCCACCGGGACGACACGCCACCGCCCGGTCGCCTTCGACTTGAAGAGGAGGAGCCCGGCCGGCTTCCCCCGGAGGAACAGGTAGACCTGGAGCTGCGCGAAGTAGCGCCGATGCAGCGCGACCGGACCGTCCGCCAGGTCTGCGCCCTCCACGTCGTCACCCGGGATGAACGCGAGCCCCTTCACCTCGACCGGCACCCAGCCCAGGGCTGGAACTTTGGCCTCGGCGTCGAGCTGCCCCACCAACTCCAGATCCGCATCCCGGAAGGTGGCGTTGCGCTCTCGGAGCGGGATGCCCAAGTCCTCCTCAAGCTCCCGCAGCACCTGGCGCTCGTGGTAGTTGCCCTCTTCGAAGATGGAGGCCAGCTCAGCGGAGATCGGCTCCGCCGCCCACGGCAGGACGCGCTGGTAGACGATGCGCCGCTCGCACTCGTAGCCGAGCTGGGTGGCGCTGGTGGCGGTCGGCTTCCACAGGCTCGCGCGGCGCTTCAGGCGCCCGTCAAGCTGCCGGCGCTCCAAGTCCGCCGCGAACGTCTGGAGTTGCTGGAGGGCCTCGGTCTCGGTGCTCATCAGAACCCCACGTCCCCGCCACCGTCCTGCACGGGCAGGTACGGAATGGACTGCACCTCGCCACCAGGGAGCGCCACGCGCTCGCCCGGGTAGAGCTCCTGCAACACCCGCCAGAGAGCGTCGAAGCTGGAGCCGGGAAGCACATCCACCCGCTCTTGGTGGTCGCGGACGCGGCCAGGGATGCCAGCGAAGGCGTCGTGGTGGCCCACGGCATACGGGCGGGACACCCGGACCAGGAGCCGCTGATTCTCTCCGCGCTCCACCACGACGCGCACTATGCGCTCGAAGATGCGTGCCGCGAGACGCGTGAAGCCCAACTCCACCAGCCGCGAGCAGGCCTCGCGCACGGACGGACCCTCGCGCCGGTCGGCGATCAGGTAGATGAGCTTGTTCGCCTCGGCTCGACCCTCGGAAGTCACCTGCACGGCGTCGTAGCCGTACTTCGCGCGGCAGTCGGGGCCGAGGGCGACTTCGGCGGAGAGCGCGTCCCGGAGCGGATGGCCACAGACGGCGCACCGGATGTCGAGCATCCGCGTCGAGGCGAGGGACTCCCAGCCGGCGCTCATCGGGTCGGCCCCTTCTCCGCGAGGTCCGCCAGCCCCTCCAGGGCCATCCGGTCGCGCGGGTGCGACGTGTTGGCCGCCATCGTCCGCCCCGCGGTGGCGATGAGGCGGAGGCGCTCCCGCAGCGGCGCGACGTTGGCGGCGAGCCCGAACGCGAGGTGCTCATCCGAACCGCGCCCACAGCCGCTCCGCGCGCACCAGGCGCTGGTGCCCGGCGTGACGCCCGGGACGAAGGCGTGGTCAACCGGCTCCGCCTTCCGCAGCCGCTCGAACTCCTCCATCCCCTCCCGGAGTACCTGGGCCGTCCCGTGGTCGCCGCGGTTGTGGGCCGCCACCACGCACTGGCTCAGGCGGGCGAGGAAGTCCTGCGCGTCGCTCTCCGCCATGCGCTCACTCGCCATGGGCGAAGCCCTCCTGAGAGGCGCGGGCGAGCACTTTGCTGCCGTCCTCCTCGACCTGGGCCACCGACCGATCGCGCATGATGCGAGGCAACTGCCGCAGCACCGCGAGCGCCTCCCCAAGGAGAGCTTCCGCCTTGGTTGCGCGCCGGACTTGGGTTTCGAGGTTCTCGTCCGCCTCCCGACGCTCCTGTTTAAGTCGCTCCACTTCGGCCTCGGCCGCCTGAGCTCGCCCCATCACGGCGTCGGATCGGCGGTTGATCTCCGCCAACGCCTCCAGCAAGGCTGGCGCGCAGGTCGAGGCGAGTGCCACCGCCCCCGCCTGCGCCCCGTTGGCGAGCGGAGGGGACGCGAACGCTATTGCCTCCGCCTCGACCGCAGAATCCGCACCGACCGCCGCCTGAGTCCAGGATGCCCCGTCACGCAGTCGGGCGAGATACACCTCTCGCCAAAAATTGCGAGAATGCTCCGGATGTTTGCTCATGACCAGTCCCTCGCGTCGTTGTTCGCCCGGAACGCGCACCCGCGTCCGGGCCTGCAGATGACGCCCACCTCGCGGCGGAGCCCCTCTCCCGCCGCCAACTCCGCGCCGCAGATGGCGCAGCGCTCCGCCGCGCCGGAGTGCTGGTACTTCTCGATGAGCGCCTCGATGGCGCTGGCCTGCTCCGCCGGCGAGAGGTCGCTCCACTCCTCGACGTACCGGGGCGCCATCGCCACCACGCGCAGGCCGGCGACGCGGTACTCCTCCGGCGTCTCCGACACCTCGCCCTCGACGGTGACGGTGAGGTCGACGTAGCCGCCGGAGTCGGTCTCCCGGCCTACGGTGATGGTGGCATGGAGGTGCATCCTAGGCCGTCCTCGGTGGAAGGGCGGCGGTCACCTTGTGGCGGGCTGAGTCGCAGGCGTCTGCGTACTCGTCGGCCTGTTCTTCGGAGATATCGCCCCCCGCTGGCGTGGCCTCCCACAGCGCCAGCGCCGCCAAGACGACCTCCAACTCATCCTCGGTGAAGCGGATCCGCGCACTCCAAATCTTGGTGCGTGACATCTACTTGCCCTCCGCCCCGGCGATGGCGGCACGGGGTGCCGAATGTGTAATGCAATCCAGGCCCGCCGTCAAGCGGCTTGCAATGCGTTCGCATTCCGCGTACTTCTATCGGGGGAGGACTTGATGGCGGAACCCAAGAAGCTGACGGGCCACGGTGCCCCGAAGGTGCAGGTAGTGGCGCGTCTACCGGTATACCTGGTGGACTACGCGGACAAGTTGTCGCCGCACAACCGCACCGAGGGGCTGGTGGCGATGCTCGACGCTGGGCGGGAGCGCCTGAGTGCCCCGGAGAGCAAGGGGAGGAAGCGCTGATGCCCAGAGTCGCGCCGAAGCGACTGACGGCGAACCGGCTAACCCCGGCCGAACTGGAGGCGATGGAAGCGCGCGAGCGGACGGCCACGCCGGGGCCTTGGACTGGCGACACCGGCAAACACCCGCCGTATCCGCAGGTGGTCCGCGCGCCGGTTGCGGTGAACGCGATGACGGACGTGGTCGCCACGGTGACCCGGTATCAGGGGGACCAAGCCTTCATCGCCCACGCGCGCGCCGATGTGCCGGCGCTCCTCGCGGAGGTCCGCGCCTCGTGGGCGGAGCGGGACGCCGCCCGCCAGCAGGTGGACGACATGCTCTCGATGATCGCCCGCTCCAACGAGAGCCACGCCACCGCCGCACAGCTCCGCGCCGAGGGCGAGGCGCGCGCCGACGAGTCCGCGGCGGAGGTCAACCGGCTCCGGAACACCCTCCGGGCGCTCCAGTGGGTGGATGGGGCGTGCCCCCACTGCAAGTCCGGCATCGGCGCCGGGACGCACGCGCGCGGGTGCATCATCGGCGTCGAGGTCGGGCTGGTGAGGCCGTGAGCGGGAACGCGGACGAACTGGCTGAGCGCCTGCTCATCGCCGCGTCCAAGCGCGACGAGCGTTTGCCGATGCCACTGGAGCTCCGCCAGATTCGCCGTCGCGCCGAGGAAGCGCGCATCGCCGCCCAGTACCACCTCGTCAGGCTGACACCCGACCAGGCGGACCGAGAGACCTTGCTCGCGGAGGTGGACCGGCTCACGCAAGCGCTCACTCTCGCCGAGGATCTCGCCGCCGCCATCCGCGCGCGGAGCGGCCGATGAGCACCCGCGCCCGCTTCCGCCCGTGGTTCGCACCCACCGAGGAGCAGCGCATGGAAGCCGCTCGCGTCGCCGCCGGGCTGAACCGTGGCAACGTGGTGGACATGCTTGGCGGAGCCGGACGAATCGAGCCGCGCCCGACCAACGCTGATCCGGTCTGGGTAACGCTCACGCTCCACCGGCTCGACGCCGTGCAGCGCTGGCGCGACCGCTGGCTTCGGGAGCTCTCAGAGCCTTAGTTCGCGGTGTCCGCCTCGCCCCTCGCCTTCGCCGCGGCCACGTACCCGGACTGAGCCAAGTACGCCACCGCCAGACCCGACAGGGCCAGCACGTCCGGCTGCTCCAGCCCCAGGCCCAGCTTCCGGTTGAGCGCGACGATGGCGGCGGTGGCGAGGGTGACGGCGAGACGGCGGACGGTGGGGCTGAGCTCGGGCATGGAGGTTACCTCTTCGGGGTGCTGCGGGTGGTAACGGCCTGCTCCAGCGCCCGGAGTCGCGCCTCCATGGCCTCCTGGCGCCCGGAGACGGTGCCCTGTCGCTCGGTGACGACCAGCACCGCATCCCGGAGGGAGCCGTTCGTCTTGCTCAAGTCCTGGATGGCGGCGACGAGCTGCTGACGCTCCTCGCGGTCCCGCGCGTCCAGTGCTTCGCGTGCGGCGCGCCAGCGCTCCAAGTTCTCCACGCGCTCGGGGGTGACGTGCTCGACGACCGGAGCGCCCTTCTCCGGCGTGCCGCGGGCCAGGTAGCCGCCAGCTCCGCCACCGAGCGCCACCACCACGCCCGCGACGATGGCGCCGACGAGCTTCGGGTCAGGGCGTTCGGCCAAGGCGACACCCTCCACGAGGCGGCTTCAGCTTCCGGCACTGGCGCTCGAGGTCGTCCAGGCACGCCCGCTCCGAGGACTGCCGAGAGGCGTGCACTGCGACGTGGCACTCCCCGCCGTCGGCGTTGCCTGTGGTGTGGCAGGCCCCGCCGCACGTCCACGTGCCGTCCGCCTCCTGACGCGTGACGGGCTCGCCCATGTACGGGCCAGCGGAGAGGGTGAGGGTCAGCGCGAGGACGAAGAAACTCATGGAGTGGCTCCGGGCGAGGCGTCAAGGACTGGCGCACGCGCTCGGGACGCACGCTGCGGCGAGGGCCGTGAGACAGGCGCCGGGCGACGCCTGGGGCGCGAGGTTGATGGGACAGGACAGCCGGTAGGTGCGCGCCGCCGTCTGCGTGAGGCACGTGCCCGAGCAGGAGAAGGTTCCGCCCGGAAGACGCTGGAGGTTCCACGACACCATGAAGGTGTTCGCGTCGGAGAGGGTGATGCCGGTGTCCGCCTGGCCAACCTGGGTGGTGACGACGAGCGAGGCGGCGAGCGCAACCGCCGTCACGGCGACGCGCTTGGCGGTGAACAGCGGCAGCTTGGGGAGCTTCATTGGTTGGTCTCCAGCGTCCACGAGAAGTCCGCTGCGGTGGTGGTGCAGTTGGCGTTGGTCGAGAACGTCATGTTCCCCGCGTCAGCGGAGCAGTAGATGGCGGTACACCCAGCATGAAAGATGTCCAGCGTCGCCCGGCAGATGGCGCTCGCTGCGAGCACCTTCGCGTTGTTGATGTCGAACGCGGTGGCGCCAGCTCCGCCCGCGATGCGTCCATGGCCGCTCACCTGGTCGCAAACCTGCGGGTAGGAGCTGGTGGTGGCGCGCGTGTCGCACGAGCCGACGTTCTGCCGCGTCGCCCCGGAGGCCAGCACCACGCCGCCGTTCAGCGTCGCCGTGCCGGCGGCGGAGATCTGCGCAACGGTGGTGCCGCTCCCGTCCGCGACGGCGAACCCACCCGTGTCGTTGACGCACACGGCTCCAGCAGCCCCGGAGCAGTTCGCCCCCGAGTTGCTGTTTCGCAGCGAGTCCCAGATGTCCGCGGTGCTCTGAGCCTGGAAGGCACCGAGCGAGGCAAAGCCAGTGGCGGAACACGTCTGCACGGTGCTCGCCCCGCCGTAGGTGAAGCATGGGGCGCCGGGCGAGGAGACGCCCGCGAAGCCGAGCCTGGACGCCTGGCTCATCGTCACGTCGCCCGTGGCCGTGACGTTGTTGAAGCCAGCGTCGCGCCCGGAAACGTAGCCCGTGACGGTGAGCAGGCCGTCGATGGTGATGGGGCCGACGAAGCGCTGGATGGCGCCGGACTGGAAGCCCTGGGCGAGCGCCAGCCCCGCGAGCAGGAGGAGCAGGAGGCCGACGGACCAGACGGGGAAGCGGGAGCGCATGGCGGCGAGCCTCACTTCTGCGGGCAGATGGAGATGGTGGCCGTGCCCGCGTCGTCGGGGGAGACCGTCACCCCGGAGAGCACCCACGTCATGGTGTCCGAAGTGATGTCGGTGTAGGGAACGACGAAGGTCGGCGACTCCCAGCACGTCGCGGCCGGCGCGGTGATGCTCTGGGCGTTCGCCACCACCTCGGCGCACTTCCCGGTGGTGGCCGAGCAGTGGAAGTCCTTCGCGGTGCCGGCGCCCTGGAGCGTCTGGCCCGTGGGCGGGCAGACCCGAACGAAGTAGCTCTGCACGGAGGCGAGGGAGATGCCGGTGGCGTTCCCCGCGTCCGGGACGGCGCCGGAGCAACTACCCGAGGCACAGGCCTGGTTGGTGGTGGTGCAGGCGACGGTAGTGCCGGTGGCGTAGGAGCCGGGGCCGCCCGCCATGGCCAGGGCGGCGAGGGCGAGCGCGGGGATGACCAGCAGGTAGCGCATGGCCCGAAGCGTCGCCCCTGTGATGGAAATCGTCCGTCCAGGGGCCGGGCGCGGACGGTTTCCATCACGGGGCGCAGAGTCCTGCCCATGCCTCGGAACTCCTCCGGAACCTACTCCCTGCCGTCCTCGTTGAACCCTGTTGTCGGCGGGACGCCCGCCACTGCGGCCTGGGCGAACGTCACCATGAGCGACATCGGGAACGAGCTCACCCAGTCGCTCGACCGGAACGGGAAGGGGGCGATGCTGGCCCAACTCCAACTCGCCTCCGGAGCAGTCGGAGCGCCGGCGTTGAGCTTCAGCGCCGAGCCCACCTCCGGCCTCTACCGGGCAGGAGCGGGGGACTTGCGGTTCGCCATCGCCGGCGTGGACAAGTTCCGCGTCGGCGCCAGCGGCCTGACGCTCACCTCGGCACTCCTGGCGCAGGATGGTGCGCTCGCCACGCCCGGAATTGCCTTCGCCAGCGAGGCCGGTGCTGGGCTGTATCGGGCGGGCAGCAACGACGTCCGCCTGGCCATCAACAACAAGGACATCGCGCGGGCCACTACCAAGCTGAGCGTTTCTGCGGCAACCGCTGCGACTGGCGGCACGCGACAGGATGCCTTGGCGCTCACCAACGGCGACCTCGACCTGTCGGCGGTCGCCTACCCGACCAGCACCACGGCAATCGCCAATCGCCTCACCCCGATGAACATCCTGAAGGCCCTGGCGATCATCACGGTGAACGGAACCACCACTCCATTCACGGTCACGGTGGACGCCGGATTCAACATCACCTCGGTGGCGCGGGCGTCCGCGAGCACTTTCACCTTCACGTTCGCGTCGGCATTCGCGAACACGAGCTACGGCGCGATTGGCCAGGCCATCAATGCGTTCGTCGCGCCGGACATGATTCTATTCAACCCGACGACTCGTAACGTCGGGTCAATGGTTGCCGGCCTCGTCAAGAGCAGCGGAGGTGGGGTCACCATTGACGGCTGGGGCAACACGATTCAGCTTTGCGTGACGTTCTACGGCGCCCAGTAGACTGGGCGCCCTGAGCGGCGCGAGACTACTGGAGGCGCTCCATGTGGAGCGGACCATTCGTCGGCAGCACCGGGAAGTGGAGCGCCGGGTCCTGCGGTGCCTTCGACGAGTCGAGCACCATCGCCACGATGCCTCCGGGGAGCGTCGCGCGGCACGCGGGAGCCGCCCAGGTCCTCGTCGAGCGGTAGATGATCTGCTGCAACGCCGCCGCGTCCTGACGCACCCGCAAGACCGTCTCCTGTCCGTAGTCGAACGGCATCCTCGGCGGAGGCAGGGACCCGCCCAGGTACTCCGTGCCGGTGCAGTCCGTGGAGGTGAAGTAGTACGTGGCGTCGGCGGGCCCGTAGTTCAGCGCATACCCGTTGACCTGGCCCGTCTCGACGCTGACCGGCCACCAGAGTCCGGCCGCGTCCACCGTGAGCAGCCGATCGCCCAGCCCGGCAAGAACACCGGCCGCGTCCTTCCAGACGATGGCGCCGGGACCTCCAGGCACACCGGGAGGGCCAACCGGACCGGCCGGACCCGGCGGACCGGAGACCCCAGCCGGCCCTTCGGAGCCCCTCGGGCCTGTCGGACCGGGAATGCAAGCACACAGAGACACGACCGCCATCAAGCACATCGCGCCGCGCATGTAACACCTCTTATTTTGAAGACGAAGGACAACCATCGCTCACCGCGTACCAAAGAAACTCACGGACAACGAGCGTCGCGTGCCGCACCCGTCGCCGTATCCCGCGCCCTCGATGGTGATCGTGTCGCCAGAGCCATGCGTCAGCGCGGCGGAGGTGTACGTCAATGCCACAGCACCACATCCACCGAAGGGTACCGGAGGGCAAGCGGTGGTGCCCGACCACGTCGCACGATCAGCGGCACCCTGCACAACGAGGGAACCGCCCCCGTCGGGGCACATCCCGACGATCCGCGCCTGGTCGACCGTGACCGAGACGATGACGCTGGCGCCCACGTTCTGGGTGGCGAGCCCGCTGAACGAGTAGGCCGCGTTGCCTCGCCACGTGCCCGCGATGCTCGGATCGAGGCCGGGCCCACACGCCGCGAGGAACACCCCGAACAGCACCACCACCAAGGGAAGAGAGCGCATGATGGCCGTGTTACCACGGCCCCAGCCCGACCGGCGATGGAATTCTCCGACCGCGCCCCAGGGCGCACTCGGGAATGCTCACTGGCCCCGCCGGGCGTCGGCCTGGATCCACCCATCGGAACGTCGGGGCCCGAAGGGGCACGATGCCGCTTCGGGGGACAACGGCGATCTGGGGCGACCCAAAGCCGCGGACTTGTTTGTCGGGCTCTCTTGTGGGAGGCTGTGTCTGCTCAGTCCATACGAGCAGGTTCCCCCTGGGGACCCGGAGGCGCCGCGCCAACGGCGCCTTTTTTATTGCCTACATGTGGCGCCCACGGCGCTCGGTTCATGAGTTGCAGTCGGCGCGGGAGTCGTGCATTATGGTCACAGGTTCCCGGATGGCGGTCCGGGGGTCAATCCATCCTCGCAGCGTGAGGTCGCCTCGCCCTCTGGGCCCCGCCAGGTCCGAGGTGACGGGGCGAGTTTCGATGGCCACCAAGAAGAAGGCGGAGCAGTTCGTGATCACCCGCGGCTCCCAGACGGGCGTGCAGTGCGGTTACCTCGTCAGCGACACCGCGGCCGGCGTGGTCCTCCGGGAGGCCCGGCAGATCTGGCGCTTCGGCGGCGCCGAGACGCTCCAGGAGGTCGCCGCCAAGGGCGCCTCCATGACGGAGAAGACCCGCATCAGCCAGCCGGCGCCGGCACTTTCGACGCTCCGGCGCGACGATGTTGCCAGCATCATCGAGTGTTCCGCGGAGGCGGAGGGCAATCTCCGTCAGTCGCGATGGCTGTGAGTCCAGCCTACTCGGGCTGGGGCTGGGGCTGGGGCTCGGGCGAGGGCGAGGGCTCGGGCTGGGGCGAGGGCGAGGGCTCGGGCTCGGGCGAGGGCTCGGGCTGGGGCTGGGGCTGAAAGCCGGAGTCGCCCTACTGCCGGAGCGCGTCCGCCTGCATCACCTGCTGGCGGAGCTGTTCCGCCTGCTCCGGCGTCACCTTCCCCGAGCGCATGGCCTGGGTGATGGCCTCCTCCAGCGCCGTCCCACCGCCGATTCCCGCCGTGAGCGCCGCGCGGCCGACGCCGGGGAAGAGCATCTCAACGCCCTGCCCCAGCCGCGGCAGCAGCTCCGCCACCCCGCCGAGCGCACGAGAGCCGAGATTCGCCGCCACCGCCGCCGAGCTGGCCCCGCGGGACTTGTTGAGCAGGCTCAGCAGGAGCGAACCGACCTTCCCCGAAGGACTCGCGTGGCCGGCCATCGCCACCGCGTCCTGGAGCCCGATGGTCTTCCGGTTGGCGTACCGGGCCGCGCCCTTCTCCGCCGCGTTCAGCGCCTCGATCAGCTCGCCCGTGCGCTGCTTGGCGGGCTGGAACGCCGCGGCGGCCTCGGGGGCCTTCCCCGCCTGCTGATCCACCGCATCCTCGACCGCCTGGCGGAGCAGCGCGGCGGCCTCCTTCTTCGCCTGCCCGAGGTCGGTGTTGCCGCCGATCCGGGTGTACTCCTTCCGCGCGGCATCCTGGAGGGAGCGCTTGATGTTCTCGGCCTGGGTGAGCCCGAGGCGCTCCACGGGCCGCTCGATGACTTCCCCCACCTCGGAGTAGCCCCCAGCAGGTCCGACGCTGGGCGGCTTAGTCGGCAGCGACGGCGCCGGGCGGGGCGCGGCCTCGATGACTTCCCCTAGGTCGCCCATCTGCAGGTTCGGGCCCTCGGGCACCGCATCCGCCACGCGCCGCGCGAGCGCCTCCGACACCGCCCCAGCGGGTCGCGGCGGTACCACCCCCACCTCCCCGGCCAGTCGCGCCGATGCCGGCAGCTCTTCCGCCTTCCGGGCCAAGGCGGCGAAGTAGCCTGGTACGCGGCTGCCGAGGCTGTTCGCCGCCTCCCCATTGGCGCGCGCCTGGAGCGCCGCCACCAGCGTCTCTTTCGCCGGCCCCACCACCCCGGCCTTCTCCAGCGCCTCCACCGCCGCGCGATAGTCCCCGCCGGCGTTGTCCAGCAGGTCTGCCAGGCGCTCCGCCGCGCCCTGGGTGGTGCCCCCGAAGCGGATGGCGCCCTCCTCGAGCGCGCGCCGGACAGCGGCGTCGCTGACCGGCTTCGTCGCGGCGATCTCCCCCGCGCCGCCCCGGAGCGCCCGGCGCGCCTGGGAGAGCCCCAGCCGGTCCAGCAGCTCCGAGCCCTTCTGGAGCGCCGCCGGCACCAGCTTCGGCAGGTAGTACGTTCCCGCCCCCACCGCCGCCCCCAGCGCGCCGCCGAGCGCGGTGTCCCCGAGCGCCTGCCCGACCTCGCCCTCCGTCAGGTCTGCTCCCGAGCCGCCCAGCCCGGCCGCCGCGCCGAGCTTCGCGCCCTGCACCGCGGCCTGCCCGGCCGTCTTCGCCGCGCCGCCTGGGAGGAGCGGCGCCGTCGCCGCGCCACCGCCCACCATGCCGCCCAGGTACGCGAGCGGGTGGGCCTCGCGCGCCGTCTGGTCCTCCCTCCGCGCGGAGTCGCGCGAGCTGCGGTACTCCGCCAGCTTCCGCCGGAGCCGCGCGCCCGGGCCCTCCGCCGCGGCGCGCTCGGCATCCACCTGGCGCGCGCCCTCGAGCTGCGCGGCCGAGACACCGCTCGTCGCGTCCGCCAAGGCCGCCAACGGGGAACGGAGGTACCACGGCGTCGAGGAGTCGCCGAGCGTCTGGATGGCGCCCTGGAGCTCGTCCCCGAAACCCATGGTGGCGCCCTGCGCCGCGCCACGCCCGAGCGCCTCGCTGGTGCTGGGCTCCTCCGGCTCCAGCGCGGGCTGCACCGCGGCGGCCGACGTGGCGCGACTCCGCCATCCGCTTGACGCGGGCGCCGGCGCCGCCTCCACTGCTTTCGCTCGGTCCTTCCACCCCATCAGAGCCTCCGGTAGCCGTCCTTCTCCGCCTCGGGGAGGTCCACCGCGTCGATCTCCAGCGTCTCCTTCCCGTTGGTGACGCGCACCTTCCCGGTAGCAGCCGCCGGTGCTACAGGCGCGCTCGGCTGCCCGCGCCCGCCGCTCACCCGGCCGCGGATTTCGCCGAGTTGGGTTGCCAGCGCCGCCTTCCGGTTGGCCATGTCGCGCTTGAGGATCGCGGCTGCGGCCTCAATCTGCGCAAGCGACGCATCCGGGCTCAGCAGTTCCGCCGCCTCATGGCGCGCGGAGTCCGACGCCGCCGCGTTGCCCATCGCGCCGCTGAGTACCTTGGTGAGCTCCTGCACTGCCACCTGGCGCGCGGCGACAAACTCCGCCATGTTCGGGTTGCCCGCCACCGCCTGGGAGAACTTCCGGAACGGGGCGTTGAAGAGCGGGCTGCCCACGTCCACCACCTTCCGCGCAGAGCCGAGGAAAGTGTCGAGGTTCGCAAGCGCGGTCCGCTCAAAGGCATCCACCGCGTCCGCCTGCTGCTGGAGCTTCTTGAGCGAGCCGGTGTCCGCGCCGTACCCCGCCGCAGCGCCCGCGAGGTCGACGTCTGGGTAGAGCTCCGCCGCGCGGCTGGCGATCTTCATGCGCAGCGCCGCGGCGTCCTTCCCCATCCCGATGGCGGGGAGCTTCCCGGTGGTGGCGAACTGCTCCGCCAGCATGTCGAGCGCCTCGCCCGACAGCGCGGACTGCGCGGCCTCCCCGCCCTGCTTCTTCAGGGCGAGCATGGCGGCGCGGTTGCGGCTGTTCTCGTCCACTTGGTACGCCTTCTCCGCAAGCGGGAGCACGCCCAGGAGCTCCTTTGCGCTGGCGTTCGGCGTCACGGCGTTCTTCGGCATAAACTTCCCGAGGAGCGCCCGCGCCGTTCCCGACGCCGCGGAGCCCGGATCCGCCTGTAGCGCGCGCTGCGCCGCCTCATCCTCGCCCGCCGCGAGACGCTGGCGCTCCAGCGCCGCCCGGAGCCGCTGTCCTGGAGCCTCGGCGAGCTGCTCCGCGCCCTGGCGTGCGGTGGCCACCTGTCGCTCGCCCCAGGGCGACAGCACCTTGTCGCCGGTGAAGCTCGCCACCGTCCCGAGCTGCTCCTGGCGACGGAGCGCCGCGGCCTGAGCCGCAATCCGCTGGCGCGTCGCCGCATCCAGCGCGCCCGCGCCGGCGTCGCCCTCGGGGGCGAAGAGCTGCCACGAGTCGTAGACGGAGCCGCCCATGGCCTACCCCAGCCCGAAGGTGCCCGACGGCGTGAAGTCCCCCGCGCCCATCTCCGACGGCTGCGCCTGGGCCGGCGGGCGCCGCGGCCCGAGGAGCTTCTGGAGGAGCATCTGACGGGCGTCCACCTGGCCGTTCCAGAGGTCTCCCATCTGCTGGTTCAAGTCCTTCTCCTTGGCCGCGCCGATGGCCGACCGCGCCACATTGGCGATGCCGCCGAAGAGCGCCCCCATGGGCGTGGCGTGCCGCTGCCCCTCTTCGGAGCGGAGCGCCTGCGCCTGGAGGAGTTGCTGCTGGAGCAGCCGCTCGCGGTCGGGCGCGGTGCCAAGGCTGAGCAGCTTCCGCATCTCCTTCGGGGAGAGCTGCGACAGCGTGTCGTCGCTGTCCATGTCGTAGGGGGAGCCGTCGTCGTCGAGTTGAGTCATTGTGGTGTTCCTCCGCTACATCTTGAACGGGAGCGCTGCGAGGCTCCCAAGCGCCCCCAGGCTATCCGCCCACGCCTCCTGGTCCGCCTTGTACTTCGCCGTGTCGCCCTGGTACTTCGCGAGCGCGGCATTGAGATACTGCGGCCCCTCGACCTGGCTGTAACCGGGCATCTTCAGGAAGCCCTGGAGCGCGCCCAGTTCCTCGAGCGGCTGCCCGCGCTTGCGCAGCGCCTCGGCGAGCGCCTGCTGGCGGGCCATGGCGGAGTTCCGGAACACGGAGTCCCCGGCCGCGGTGCCCTGGGAGATGGCCCCGCTCATGGCGGACGAGTAGGCGTCGTTCCGCTCCTGGCCAAGCTGGCGCATCGCGTTCCGTCCGGCCTCGGAGTCCGGGTCCAACCCCTGGTTGGCGAGGCGCTGGCGGAGTTGGCCCTCGCGCTGCTCCCACTGCGGATTCAGCCGCGAGGCGGCCTGGCCGTAGGCGGCGTTGATGGCCTGGTCTCGCGCGCCCGCGCCGCTGTCGAGCTCGGGAAGTCCGGAGAGGTCCAACGGCTTCCCCAGCGCGTCCGCGGCTTGCTGGTTGAGCGCGCCGGCCGCCCCTCCCAGCGCCCCGGAGAAGCTGGTGTTCATGCGCCATTGCCCGTCCGGCCCCTGCGTCCACTGCTGGCTGGCGTAGGGAGTGGACACGTCGGGGCGGTTGAGCTGGGCGTTCGCCTGGGACTGCTTCTCCGTCGCCGCCTCGTAGTCCGGCGGACGCGGGGCGTTCTTCTTCCCGCCAGACTTGGTGACGTTCCCGAGGTTCTGGTCTGCCATCAGGCGCTCCTGCTCTCAAGTGGCTCCATCGTGGGCACGCTCTCTCGACGCTGGCGGGCGCCGCGTGCGGACGGCTCCAGCCACGGGCAGTCCTCGCGCCGCATCTGCACCAGCACCAGGTCCTCGCCAACTCGGGCGCCGTCTCGCACGCGGGCGAGCACCTCGAAGCCGAGGCGCGTCGCCATGCGGAGGCTGGTGGTGTTGCTCTCGCGGATGCGGCCGACGATGACGCCGCGCTGGCACTGGATGAAGGGGTAGGCGAAGGCCGGGCGGAGCAGCGCTCGCCACGCGGAGGGCGTGTCGACGGCCATGTGCGCCTCGACGGAGTTCTCCGTCCACCCGTCGTAGAGCACCATCCCGCGCACCCGTCCGCTCGCGTCGACGGCGGCGATCGCCCGCGCGTTGGCGGTGGGGGTGAGCCCCACGCGCTCGGTGAGCCAGCCCCACACCGTGCACGGCGCCGGGACGACGGAGAAGCTCACAAGAGCCCCCCCTCGGTGAAGTACACGTCGATGACGACGAGCGTCGTCTTCGAGTTGGCGTTCCCCCGAAGCGCGATGGCCACCTCGCGCCCGAGCCCGGTGCCCCCCGTCAGCGCAGCGGAAGGGCGCGTCCCGTCCTGCCAGAGCATCGAGTCCCAGAGGCCCACGTCCCAGGAGTTGCTGTCGCCCGATGGCGTGCCCGAGACGGCGCCGGGCTCTGCCAGGTTGAGGTTGTAGCGCGCCGTCGCCTGGTACACCGGCGCCACGTCGCCCGACAGGAGCGTGGGGCGAATCATCTGGACCTGCTTGTTGGTTGGCGCGCCCCCCGTCCGGAACGGGGTGAGGAGGCTCCAGTCGATGGCGCTCCCGGTGTTGTCGCCGAAGGACACCACGCGCGGGACGTTGTCGCGGTAGCCGTAGTTCCGGCACACCCGCCCGTCCTCCGTCCCGAAGTAGAAGTCCCCATCCCATGTGCAGGCGCTCAGCATCGGGAGGTCCCGGTAGAGCCACCAGCTCCGGTTTGCGAACGCCATCGCGAGCTGCGTCGTCGCGCTCCCCTCCGCCTGCGGGACGAACACCAGCAGCGCGTTGTCCAATGGGTGGATGTGGAGCGCCCAGCCGTGCAGGTCGCGGTAGAGCGCGGCGAGCTGGTTGAAGAGCGGAGCGATCTTCTCCGTGCTGTAGACGGTCCGGTCCACCGCCGGGTTGCCGATGACCAACTTCGACAGCGGCACCGCGCCCAGCAGCGAGAGGAGCAGCAAGTCGCCGCCATAGTCGGTGGCGATGCGCCGCCCCGAAGGCACCGCGCCCGCGCTCCAGCACCCCTTGAGGCCGAACGTGTCCGCGGACGTCGGGTCCGTCCCCTGGTAGATGACGATGTCGCCCGCGCTCGACACGCCCACCAGCAGCGTGTCCATGCCCGCGCCGCCGTCGTAGCTCCAGTTCCACAGCCCGACGAGCGAGCCGCCCGCCCGCATCTTCGTGCCGAAGTCGAAGGCGGTGGCCGTCCCGTAGATGGCGTTCACGTCGAGGTACCACGCCTTGCTGGTGCTCTTCTCCACCAGCCAAACGCGGTTTTTCCACGCCGTCACGAACACCAGGTTCGCCGGATTCACGCCCGCTATTTGGCCGGCGCCGCCGCCCATGGTGGGCTTCGTCCACAGCCCCGTCGACTCGGTGTAGACGTAGTACCCGTTCTCCTCGTCGCAGAGCAGGAGGAACTTCCCCGCCGACGTGGTGAACGAGTGGTACGTGCAGTACCCCGCGTCCCCCGAGGTGATGCTGAACGACACCGCCAGCGCCAGCGGAGCGACCGGGCTGTACGTCTGGTCCGTGCATGTCCCCGGCGCGCTGTAGTCGTCCGTGGTGTCCAGCATCACGTCATTGCCGTCGATGGCGATGACGTGGGCGATGCCCCCGGTGATGTCGTCCGTCAGCGTGTCGCCCGGGCGGATGCCGGCCGCGTTGTCGAAGGTGATGATCGGGTCGTTGATGGCGTTGTACGTGTAATTCGGCCCGACTGGCGTCGTCGTCGTTCCCCCGGCCGTCACATCCCAGATGCCGAGCGAGGTGACCGCGAAGAGCTTGTCCGTGGAGCCGTTCTTGTCGCTCCCGTGAAACGGAACCATCGTCCGCACGGTGCTGTCCGCCGAGCCGCCCAGCCCCTCCGCCGTCACCTGGTACCCGAGGCGAACGCGGACGCCTCCCTCCGAGGCGATCAGGTTGTAGGCGTAGTGGCAGTTCAGCGCCGGCAGCTCCGTGGCCGGGGAGATGGAGTCGATTCCGCCCACCGGCGCGGGCTGCTGGGCCGTCCGGATGGACGGGCGCGGACGCGGCTTCCTGGCGGGGCGGGCGAGCACCGCTCAGCTCCCGAACCCGCTGTAGGGGATGTTCTGCTGCCCAAGGAGCGGGTCCAGCGGCTGCGCGCGCCCGAGGTATTGCACGCGGGAGGCGGCGTCGTCGTCGCACACCGCGTCCAGCGCCTTCTCGTAGTCGTCCTCGATGGCGTCTCCGGGCAGTCCCTTCGCGCGCACCCACGCGCGCTTGAGAGCTCGCGACATCAGGTGCGTGTCGAAGAGCAGCACGTCCGTCGCCAGCGTCGGCGCGTCCTTCGTACCCGTCGTCGGCGTCGCCGTCGGTGCCACCCAGTACGAGGACATGTACTCGTAGGCGATGACGTACCCGCCCGGCGTCGCCGCGCCGTTCGGGAAGAGGTACCACCGGCCCTGCCACTTCCGGACGACGACGTTGAAGACGATGCCGACCAGGCGCCCGGCGAGGTACTGCCACTCTTCGGAGTCGATGGGGCCGCCCACGGGGAGCCGGTTGGTCCGGTTCCACGCGGAGCTGGGAATCATCCGCAGGAAGTCCGCCGGCAGGGCGTAGTTGTCGGTGCCCTGGACGGTGGTGAACGTCCCCTCCTTGATGCTCTGCGTCCACCGGCGCTCGCGGATGATCTCCCGCCCCGCCGACGTGAGCAGCGAGCACATCTGCAGGACGTTGGCGTCCGTGCTCGCGTAGGGGTTGGTGATGTCCGCCGAGACGAGGCCCAGCTCGCGCGCCGCGAGGCTCACCACCTGGGCCACCGTCTCGAAGTGCGCCACCGCGTCCTCCCGTTACCGCTTCGCCTTCGCCTTGTGCGGCCGCGTGTGCTCGCCCTCCGCGGACTGCGGCGCCGGAGGCGCGACGGGCGGAGGCGGCGGGGCCAGCCTCCGCACCGCCTCGGCGTGCAGCGCTTCGGGCTCCACCGGCTCCCCGCGCTGGGCAGCCCGGGCGCCGAGGGCGAACATCTCCGCGCGCACCGCGTCTCCAACGGACTTGCCCGCGAGCCACTGCTCCACCAGGAAGCGCGCCCACTCCGCCGGGTGCTGCTTCTGGTCTGCCTCGGTGGCAGGCCGGTCCACCACCTCGTGGCTGTGGTGCCCGCGCCCGCTGTCGAGCTGGATGTACGGCACCGGCGCGAGCGCCTCGTGCCGCGGCGGGATGGAGCCCGCGACGGCCACCGGCGGCGGAGTGCGCAGAGAGAACGTGACGTGCATGGCGCCCTCCTAGGCGGCCTGCTTCTTCGCGTCCTTGCCGCCGCGGCGCATCTCCTCCATCGCCTTGGCCATCTCCGCCATGTTCGCCCTCATGGCCTCCATCTGCCCCTTGAGCGTGGCGTTCTCGGTGGCGGCGGCCTGCGCGGCGGCACCCGCCTTCGCTGCGTCGAGGTGCTTCTGCGCGCGCTGCTTCAGCGTCAGGAGCCCCTGGTAGCGACCCACCACCTCGTCGGTGAGCTCGGCGAGCTGCTCGACGGTGAAGACGTGCAGCGCCTTCAACTCCGCCACCTGGGCGCGGGTGAGGACCGGCCAGTGCTCGAGGAGCTGCCCCGTCACGCGCTGCTGCTGGCGGCCCGCCTTGTAGTCCGCCCACTGCGACTTGAAGCGCGCGGTATCGGACTTGGGGATGTTCGGCGCGTCCCACACCGGCCGGCGCACCACGTTCAGGTTGTCGCCCGGCGCGGCGATGAAGATGTACGTCTTCTCGTCGAAGATGGGCCGTCCAGCGCCCTCCACCTCCACCTCGTAGTCGTCGAAGCCGTGGCCCTCGGCGCGGCCGTAGACGCCCTTGAGCGTCGCGCCGCAACCCCAGTCCTTGACGAGCTCCTCCGCCTTCTTCTTGCGCCCCTCCTCGTCCCGCGCGGGGAGCGTGAGCACCGTCCGGCCGCCGAAGCTCTTCACCTCGTTGAGCACCGGCTGCTCGTAGAACTGCACCACCAGCCCCTTGGCGCTGTACTCCGGCGGGGACTCGCCCTTCCCCTGCTCCACCATCTGCACGTAGCTCTCGGTGCTCAGGTACTCCGACGCGTCGAACATGCCCTGCTCCTTCGGATGGCGAGGGGTGTTGGTGGAGCTCCCGCGCCGCGCCCTCTCCAGCCCGCGGCGCGGGAGTCGTTCGAGAGCTACCCGTTGCCGTTGGCGCTCGGCCGGTCCATCTGGCAGAGCGTGAACGTGGCCGTGGTCGCCCCGTTCGCCGCCGTCGTGGTCATCCCGTCCACCTTGTCCGTGGACACCACCGCGTCGTCGATCTGCCCCGCGGTGGAGGTGAGGTACACGGGCGCGCCCGCGGCGACCGTGTTCGCCCCGGAGTTGACCAGGCAGGAGCCGGAGATCATGTACCAGCCGTACTGGCTGGCCACGTTCGCGCTCATCGCCACCGCGCACTGACCGCGCGCCGCCGTGGTGTGCACGGCCCGCGTGGTGGTGTTGGCGTTCTCGTCGTAGATGACGATGTCGCCCGCCGCCGTGGAGGCCACCCCCTTGAGGTAGATGAACTCCGCGGCGCCGTACACGCCGTTGCCGTCCTTCGCCTTCACCCGCTTGCCGATGGCGTGGTTCTGCGTGGTGGAGGTGTCGTTGATCGGCTGCAGCCCGATGTCCGGGTCCGTGGTGTACCAGGAGGCGTTGCTGGGGAATGCCATGTGCGTGTTCTCCTTGTCCGCGTCCGGGCTAGTAGCCCTTGAGGAAGCCCTGGAACTGGGCGCCGTCCGAGGTGATGTTCCCGGCGAAGGCGAGGATCTCCACCTCCGCGTCCTGGTTGACCGCCACGCGCCGACCCGGCGAGAGCGGCACCATGTTCCGGTCCGCGTGCGGCCGGAGGAACATGTAGTTGGTGTTCAGGAACCAGCCGGAGTTGGCCGGCGCGTAGCCGCCGATGCCGCCGTCCAGCACCACGTCCGCGTTCATGAACTTCACCGTCGGGAAGCCCAGGTTGGCGCTGTCCGCGCTGGTGAAGCGCTGGATGGCCTGCAGCGAGGTCATGTAGAGCTGCCACAGGTTGGAGTCGAAGATGATGAGGTCGGGCATGTCCCGGCCGCGCACGCACTTCGACCACAGCGCGTTCATCTGGTACTGGATGGTCGCGGGCGTCATGGAGCCGGCGCTCTGGAGCTGCGAGCGCCAGAAGCTCCACACCGCGCGGTCGATGCCGCCGTAGGTGCCCGTCGTCGGGTCCACCGGCACCGCGCTCGCCAGGCCGACCATCTGCTTGCCGCCGTAGCCGGTGCCGTCGGAGTAGACGGCCTCGGACATGCGGTTCGCCATCGTCGCCTCGGCGACGCTGATCCGCTTCTCGAGGAGGTCGATGATCTTCTCCTTCCCCGAGTTCTGCAGCTTCTCAAGGCCGGAGATGACGACCGGGACCGCCGCCTGCTTGATGGCGAAGGAGGCGCCGCTGATGACGTCCTGCGCGGACACCGCGAGCTGGTCGTAGCCAGAGTACCAGGAGAAGTTCTGGTTCTCCGCGAAGCTGATCTCCTCGAAGATGACGGAGCCGCCGGAGAAGGTGCGGATGCGGCCCTTCTGCTTCAGCCGGGAAAACAGCGCGTTGTTCTTGGTGACGTTGTCGGCGATCTCCCCCGAGCGAGACTCGATGGTGGTCGCGACGATGTCGGTGATGTTCGGGAAGCTCACGGCTTCCTCCTCGTCGTGGAGTGGTTCCTTTCCGCGAGCTCTTGCGCGTTGACGCCGATCGGCGTTCGCCGCGCCCCGTCGCGTGAAGGGGCTCACCGCACGACGGGTTGACCGGAGCCGGTTCCCGTCGGACTACAGGACTACGCACTGCCCGCGCCGAAGCGCGGCCCTGCCACTACCCCTGCTCGGCCGCCGCCCAGTTCTCCTCGAGCTGGGCACGGAGACCAGTCGGCTTGGGCGCCGGAGCGGCGCCTGTCGGCTGGGACTTCACGGAAGACGCGGCGGCTCGGGCCTTGGCGGAGGCGGCCTGCTTCGCCTTCGCGGCCTCGGCCTCGGTGCGCTGCTGGAGGACGGGGGCGATGTCCGGGTGCAGCTTGAGCGCCTCGTTGTAGGCGTCCTCGAGTGACAGCACCTTTCCGGAGCGCGCGCGGACCTCCATCAGGTCCGCCATCAGCTCGCGCACGTCGTCGCTGAACTCCTTGCCCGTCAGGAAGCGCTCGGCCTCGTCGCGGGCTTGGGCCTGGAAGCGCGCCGCTTCCGCGCGCTGGAGGTCCCTCTGCACCTCCTCGCGCACCTGGCGGGCGATGGCGGCCGGGTCCAGCATCGGCGCCGGCTGCGGCTGCCCCTGACCCGGCGCGGGCGCCTTGCCGTCCAGCGCCTCGGCGAGCGCCTCGATCGGGATGCGGTTCCGCTGGACGAGCTTCGCGATGAAGCCGGCGTCCACGGGGACTTGGTTGCGCTCGATCAGCCCCTCGACGAACTCCGCCTTGGCGGCGGGCGAACCGAAGCGCATCAGGTGCGCCTGCCGAAGGAGGCTCTCGACGGCCTTCTGGGGCTCATGGCCCTCGGCGCGAATCATCGCCTCGAACGGGGAGACGGCCTGCTGCCAGCCCTGCACCTGGCGCCGCGTCTCGGCCGCGGTGGCGAGCACCTTGCGCACCTCGCCGTCGACGCGCGCCACCTCCGCCTGGACCTCCGGCGGGAGCGCGCCCCACTTCTCGCGGGCCTGGGGCTTCCAGCTCGACGGCGGCTTCAGCGACGGCGACTCCGCCGCGGTGGCCGGGGCCTGGGGCTGGACAGCGGACGGCTGCGGCGTCGGGGCCGCGGGCTTGACCGGCGCAGCGGGAGCCTTCGGCGCCTTGCCCTTCGCGGGCGAGGGCGCGGGGAGCGGCTTCTTGCCGTCTTTGGCGAAGCGCCCGCTCTCGTCGCGGGCGCGCTCGGCCTCCGTCTGCTTCGACTCGGGCGCCTGCTCCGGCTTGTCGGAGGGCTCCGCGGCGGCCGGCTCCTCCACCGGTGCGACATCCGCCTCCGGCTCGGGCGCGGCCGGCGTCTCCACCGGCTCCTCGGCCTCGGCCGCCTCGCTGGCGCCGAAGGCCTTCATCAGTTCACCGCGCAGATCGCCCATGGCTCAGCACCCGATCTTCCACTCGCTGACGATGGCCAGCGCCTCGTCCAGCGAGAGCCGCCTGCCGCACTTGGTCGCGACGAAAAGCGCGAGGCTCAGCCCGCTCCGCACGCCCGCCACGAACTCCTCCACTTTCTGGGAAGCCTCCACACGCTCCCGAGCCGCAGCGTCGGCGGGGGCGCGCGTCTTCTCGCGCTCCAACGCCACACCGCCGCCAGCGAGCTGTGTCCACCCCGGGGTGACTGCGGCGTCCGGTCCCAGCGACATCAGTTCGCCTCCTCGGTGAAGACCGCGGTGATCTCGTAGTTGCCGGAGCCACCGGAGCCTCCGGTCAGGTCCGCCAGGGCGAGCCCGTTCGCGGTCCCCGTCGCGACCGACGGCGCCCGCGCCTGCACCAGGTCGAAGTCACGCGACACACAGGCCACGGTCGCGGTGGCCGCCGCCGGGATGTCGATGACGGCACTCCAGAGCGCATTCGCGACGGTCGTCGAGCCCACCGCCGGCGTGGTGGTGATGGAGCCGGAGCGCGCCACCCCGCCGAAGGCGGAGTCGTTCGTCTTGTCGTACAGCACCGGCGTCCGCGCGGTGCCGCCGGAGCTGGCCGCCGTGGTGTGGAAGAGCACGATCTCCCGCTTCCCGGCCGTCGTCTGGAGGCCGTCGGTGACGCAGATCTTCAGGCTCCGCACGCGCACGCGGGTCGAGGCGGACGCCTCCACGGCGAAAAGAGACTGCGCCGCCGTGGGGACCGTCACCGTCGTCACGACACCGTAGGTGGGCCGGTCGGAGTTGCCGGAGATCAGCCGCTTTGAGGCGTCCGCGAGGTTGATGAGCGGCGCCATGCCGGGCGCGGTGCCCTCGATGACGATGGTGGCCGTCCCGGAGGTGTAGGACGAGGCCGTGACGCGCACGTTGGTGATGCCTGCACCGAGCACCGCCCAGCGTCCGGTGGTGGTGGTGGTGCCCACCGCGGCGACGCCCGTCGCAGGCAGCGGGTAGGCGTCCACGGTGTACCAGTTGACGCCCTCGTCCGTGGACGCCTGGAAGCGCAGGGTGGCGGAGAAGGTGCCCGTCACGGTGACGCCGATGACGCCGTACTGGGGGACGGAGCCTCCGAAGATGGTGTTGGCGAGGCCGCCGGAGTAGAGCGACACACCGACGTAGCTGTTGGCGGTGGGCGTGCCGCTGGTGAGGTTGGAGTTGGCGGCGGTGATGGTGCCGGTGACGCCGTTGGGGCCGATGGCCAGGGCGGGGCTCGCGAGCGCGAGGGCCACGGCGATCAGCATCGCCCGCATCACCGTCTGCACCTGCGCCATCGTCAGCATCTTCATGTCGTGCTCTGCCTTTCGCGCCGGGTTGGCCCCGAGAACGTGCTGAGCCTCGCTCGCGTGATGGAAATCGTCCGTCGCGGGGCTGGACCGTGCTTTCCGAAGCGTCATCGTGATGCTTCGGGCGTTCACCGCCGGCCGCTGCGCTCGGCCTGCGCGAACGCCCGCTCCACGGCAGCGCGCCGGGAAGCACGGTCCGCTGCGGTGCCGCCCTCGGTGAACACCTGGGCGCGGCGCTCGGCCGCCTTCGCCCACGTCTCCTTGAAGTCGTCGACGGTGGTGAGGTTGTTCCGGCGCATGTACTCGCGGTGCTTCGCCCGGGAGTCGATGGGCGTCCCGTCCGTGGCCCGGAGGCCGTCGTAGTGGGAGTCCAGCATCAGCTCGACGCGGCCGGAGGCATCCCCGTGGCCCTCGTAGCTGGCGCTCACCTCGACCGGCACCACCTCGCCGGCCTCGTTCGTCACGTAGCGGTAGCGGCGGCGGCTCATGCCTCCTCCGGGAGCTGTCCGGCCTCTCTGAGCAGCGCCTCGTTACGAACGCATTCCGGATGCCGCTCCTCCGGGACCGGGACTCCGTTCCGGCGGAGGGTGCTGCCGCTCTCGGCGCGCAGGCACCCCGGATCCGGATACCAGCAATGCACGTTGTTGCCGCTATACTGGATGGCGTCCCGCAGCGCGTGGGCGAGACGAGTCACCAACGCTTCGCCGTCTCGGCCTGCACGTCCATCTGGTGCCGGAGCCCGTCGCGCTGGAAGCTCACGGAACACGTAGTCGGGCGGGAGCCCGGCCGCCTGCTTCGCCGCCGTCACCGCGTCGCGCCCCGCCTGCTCCAGCGAGGTACGGGCCGGAGTCATGCTCTCCGCCATCTGGCGCTCCTCGCGTTCGCGCGCTGCGGCCAGTTCCTCCGGGGAGGGCGGCGCATCCTCGTCCTCTACGCACTCGCAGCACGGGCAGTCGTGGACGCTCATGGCGTAGCGCCCCGCCGAAGGAAGAGCGCCAACAAGGCGTTGTTCTTGGTGACGTTGTCCGCGATGGTCGGACCGGCCTCTTGATACGCGCGCTGGAGCATTTCAACCTGGCTCGGGACCCGCGCGCCACGAGCATGACGGCCGATATGGCCGTGGCCGAGCGGGCACCCGATCATCCAGCATCGGGGGCGCATCCGTGCCTGCCGTTTCTGGGTGACCTGCATCGAGTCAAGATGGCGCATGAGGCTCATGGCGTGGCCCTCCGCGCTTTGCTCCTCAGGGCGCGTGGCTTGTTCGGCTTGGGCTTGCGCGGCTGGACCTCGGCCGTCGCCCGGCTCATCCCAGCCCACACGCCAGCAAGAGACGCGCGCAAAGTCGCCAGCGCCGTATCTTCGTTGCGATATCTCGCGATGACGGTGTCGCGCTGGATGACGGTCTCACCGTCGCGCCCAAGGGCCGCACGGAACGAGCCCCGGTTGTCAAGGATGGGCTCTCCGGAGAACACCCGCGCGAGCGCCCGCTCATGGCGCTCGGCCGCAGCTCTCCGGCCAGCGTCCATGGAGGCCGCATTGATTCCTCGGACGCTGGGGCGCACGACGCCACCCAGCCACCACGGCGTCGCGCGGTTGCGTTCGCTCATGGCAACCTCCGGGGCGCCACCACGAGCGGGTCCGGCCGCACCGGCGCCAGGGCCTGCTCCGCCGCCTTCGCCTGCGCCTTCAGCTCGAGCCGCATCTTCTCCTCCTGGATGTTCTGCTTGGTCTGAATCTCCTGCTTCGCCGTCTCGGCCTGCACGTCCATCTGGTGCCGGAGCCCGTCGCGCTGGAGGTCCGCCTGGGCCTTCTGCTCGTCGAGCATGGCCTTCTGCTGCTGCGCCTGCATCTTCGCTTGGGCGGCAAGGAGCTTCGGGTCCGGTGCCTGCTGGCCCTGAGGCGCCTGCGCGGCCTGTTTCGCCGCCGTCACCGCCCGGTCGATGATGCCCTCCAGCGTCGACGCGCCGCGGAGTCCGCCCACCGTCCACTGGAGGATTTCGAGGAGGAACGGTGCGGAGCCGGGCGCCTGCTGCGCCAGCGGCCCGATGGTGGTGAGGTACTGGCCCACCGCGCCGAGCACCTCCATCTTCTCCTGCTTGAGCGCCGCGAAGTCCTGGAGGCTGACGTTCTCCGGCTTCACCTGGACGCGGTATTCGCGCGCCAGCTTCTCCTTGATGAGCCCCACCGCCCGCCGCGCCACCGCCATGTCGTCGAACATGTACGCGGCGTTGCTCCGCTCCAGGATGGTCTCCTGGTCGAAGAACTTGGCGATGACCTGTGCCTTGAGCCACTGCAGCTCCGAGGCGAACCGGGCCAACTCGTCCTGTTTGGCCTGGATGCGCACGGACCCGAAGCGCGCCTTGATGCCCTGCGCGGTGGCCGTCTCCGCTGCGTCCGCGGCCTGGCCGCGCATCAAGTCGGACGTGCCTTCCACCTGGTCGAGCGCCTGAATCAGCTCCGCGCGGTACTCGCGCAGGGCGTTGAGGACGGCGACCACCTGCTCCATGGGCATCCAGTCGACGACGCCCTTGAGCCCGCCGCCCTGGGCGAAGTTGCCCCAGTTCTTCACCGGGATGAGGACGTTGCGGCCGGCGTTCTCGAGGAGCTGCTGGACGCCCTCGTTCTTCGAGTCGTAGACGCCGGCCACCTTCAGCGCGTCCTGGAGCTCGGTAATTTTCGTCGAGACGAGGTCGATCTCGTCGTACATGTCCTGAGCGAGGACGAAGTCCGGCGTGGGGACGAACGCGGTGTTGGTGATGTTCGCCGCCATTGGCCGGGGGAACGGCCAGAAGCCCTGGAGCCCGAGCGGGTCTGGCTTGGAGTCGAGGATTTTCCCGAAGCCCTCGACGTACCACCACACCTTGCGGCGCTCCTTGTCCCAGACCTCCCACACCTCCGCGCGGCCCCACGGGCTCGGCTTGGCGGGCTGGTCTCCGCGCGTGCGCTCCTCGCCCTTGGGCTTCTTGGCGTTGAGCGGGACGGACTTGCCCAGCTCGCCGAAGCGCTTCACCAGCGCGTCGCGCGACATCTCCGCGCGGAACGCCCACCAGCGCACCTCCTGCCAGACGCGGGCGGGGCTCCAGAGCTGGTCCTGCCAGTGGACGTAGTCCACCTCCACGTCCTCGTTCACCTTCCGCTTGCCGACCTCGATGGCTGGAGCAATGACGTTGCCGGCTTCGTCGCGGCGCTCCGGCGTCTCGGGCGTGTCCTCCTCCTCCAACTCGTACCGGATGCGCGCGTTGCCGAGGCCGGGCAAGAGGTAGTCCTGGGCGGCCTGCTGGAGCGCCAGCGCGTAGCCGTCGCCGTCGCGTTCGATGTCTGTGTTGAGCAGCCGCTCCAGCATCTCCCCGGCCACGCGCGCGTCGTCGTCCTTCGCGTCGGCGAAGCGCCGGGAGACGCTCACCTGCGGCACCTTGCCGTAGAGGATGCTCTGCTGGGTGCGGACGTTGGCGGTGAAGAGGTTCCACCGGGTGTCGGTACGGTCCTTCGCCTCGCGGTCGTCGCGGAAGCGCTCGTCCACTTTCTTCGCGCGCTTCTGCCAGCGCTTGAGCGCGTCGCGGGCGGCGCTGAACTCCAGCGCCCAGAGCTGCGCCCATCCAGCGGGCGTGTCCGCGAACTCGCCCTCCTGGGTGTCGTCGCCAGCGCGTTGAACGGGGGGCATCAGTGCTTGCTCCCGCCCGCGAGGACCGCCGCGAGCTCCGACGGCGGCTTCACCACCTTCTCGGCGTGCTTCGGGCACCGGCAGAGGAACTGCCCGGCCGGTCCAGCGCCGAGCTGCCACGCCTTCGCGTCCGGGGGCGGGCGGAAGCCGAACCCGCCCGAGACGAGGAGGATGAGTTGGACCGGCATCGCCGCGTCGCACCCGCCCTCGGGGCTCTCGTGGTCGCACCGCATGTACGCCGACAGCGTGGGGATGATCACAGCCTGTCCCGACCCTTCCGGCCGCGTCGATCTGCCGCGGCCCACTCGAACGCCTGGTCCATGGTGATGCTGCTGAGCGGCTGCGCCACCGGCATCCGCGGCGTCTCCGGCGGCGGGCGCGTCAGCTCCTCAAGGTAGCGCGCGGTGCAGGCGATGCCTCGGAAGGCATCCGCGCCGTGGCTGCTCCAGTCGTGGACGGGCTGCGAGGAGAGCGTCTTCGCGTCCTCGTCCCACTTGTAGTGGTACTGACGGAGCGCTTCCACGCCCTCGGCACAGCGCGCGTGGAAGCGCGGCTTGCGCTGGAGCAGCCACCGCCCGGCCTGGATGCCGTCCATCAGCGACAGCGCCGGGGCGATGTCGACGAACTCCGCGCCCCAGTGCTCTGCACAGAGCTCGATGATGGAGACGCCGGTGGCCAGCGTGCGCGCCCGGGCGTCGTGGGGGAGCCAGTGCCGCTGGTACTTCCACCCGCGCTCCAGCGCGCGACGGTCCACCTCGTCGAAGTAGTGGGAGAGCGGCTTGTTCCGCGCCTCGTAGTAGTCGAGCACCTCGACGGAGCGGTCCGCCCGGAAGCGCCACCACCACACCGCCGTCGCATCGTCGATGCCCAAGTCCCACGTCGTGTAGATGCCCGTGGACGGGTGCTCGAAGTCCTGGCCCAGCAGGCCGGCCTTGTCGAGTGCCTCCACCAGGTCACCCCAGACGGAGCCGACCAGCGCCGCCGTCCAGTCGCACTCGTATTCCTGGCGCACCAACGCCTCGGGCATCCCGGACGCGCGCTCCTCGGCGAGGATGGACTCCGGCGTCCGGCCCGGGTAGCCGCCGATGTCGTGGATGGTGAGTCGCTGCGCCCACCAGCCCGGCGTCACCTGCGCCACGTCGAACAGCTTCTTGAGGTGGTTCCGCCCGCGCGGCGTCGAGACGAAGCTGGCCCAGCCGTCGCGCTCCATCAACATCGGACGGATGAGGTCCCACGCCTTCGGCTTCGCGAGGGCGAACTCACTGAACACCACCCCCACCGGGCCGGCGCCGACCACCTCGTTCATGTCGGAGCCGAGGAGGCGCCACACGGAGCCGTTCTTCAGCTCCACCACCATTTCGCCCTGGGGCGCCCACTTCGCCGGGGACTTCCTCAGCGCGGCGGGGAACACCTGCTCCATGATGCGCTGGCCGTCGCGGGTGAACTCCGTCCAGATGGCCCGGCGCCCCCACTCCGCCGTCGGGTAGACGTGCCAGTAGGCCCCGACGCGCTGCCACATCATCTTGTGGGTCTGGTGCAGGGAGGTGAGGTCTTTCCCGCCGCGGCGAGCCACCACCCAGACGGAGCGCTTCCCGCCCGCGTCGTGGTAGGCCATGTACCCGCGCTGGTAGGGGCGCGGCGTGAAGTTGTTGGGGACCTGGACTCTCACGGCTGGACGGCGGGCACCCTCTTCGGGTTGGGCAGCATGGCCGGGCGCACCGCCGGCGCGACGCCGGCTCCGGGCATCACCTCGCCGCTGGGGCCGTACTGGACGGCGGCGTCACGGTGGGGCGCCATGCGCAGGGCCGCGGCGAGGGCGCGCATCCGCTGCAGCGCCGACGACGGAGCGACGGCGGGGGCGCTCGGGGGCGCCGCGTCGGGGCGGGCCAGCGCCGCCGCGAGCGCCTGCTGGCGGATGAGCGCCGAGTCGTCGGATGGGACCAGGCCGATCTTGTTACCCATGGGAGATCTCCGGGATGGTGGTGGACGTGGCCGGCATCCAGGGGCCGTAGCAGCCCACGACGCCAGAAGCGCCGTGCTCCTCGCAGACCCAGCCGGCGGGGGCGAGATCGGCGCAGGTCTGCGTCGGCGAGAGGGTGCCGACTTGAACGCTCGCCTGCGTGATGGCAACCAATCGGAGAGGCCGCTCGTACGTCTTGTCCATCCGGCTCAGGCGCGACCACGCACCCTGAGACCTTCCCGGCCACGGACTCGCGATGGCCCGCGCCAAGTACTCGGGCAGCTCGGCGGTGAGCGCTGCCCCGATGGCGGCCCACATCCGTTCTCGTCGCGCCCGCTGGCGCGCGCGACGATGCTCGCGGCGCATGCGGAGGGCGGTCGCGCGCACCGGAAACTGGATCACGCTGCCCGGTCCAGGATGGCCGTACTTAGCCCGCACCGGCTCCAGCGCGACCCAGGCCCGGCGCATCCACTTCCGCATCGACGCCTGACCCATCAGCGCTCCCCCTCACCCTCGCGCACCAGCGTCACCCGCACCTCCAGCGGCTCGCCGTCCTTCCCGGAGTGCTCCACCTTGTCCCGGAGCAGCCCCAGGTGACGCATCGCCAGCTCCAGGCCCTTCGTCTTGTCCCACCACTTCCATTCCTTCACGCTGGCCACCGCGCGCGCCTTCACCTCCGCGCCGTCGTCGAGCGTCTGGCCGGGCACGTCCTCGACGCGCACCTTCGTCGCGGCGATGGCCCGCGCCACGTCCTCGGGCAGCTCGTGAATGGGGATGGGATTGCCCTCCGCGTCGAACGCTTTGCGGGGGTCGGCGAAGATGATGCGCTTCAGCTCCGCGATGACCTCCTCCTGGCGGAGCTGCGTGCGCTGGGCGGCCTCCAGGCGCGCGGCCTCGATGGCGGCGCGGACGCTGGGCTGACGACACAGGCGCGGGCCATTCACCTCCGCGGACTTCGGGCTGTACCCGGCGCGGATGGCGGCCTGACGGGCGTTCTCGTCCACCATCAACTCCTGGACGAACTTCCTCTGCTTGGGCGTGAGCGCCACCGACGGGGCCCTCGGAGCTACTTCTCCACCACGGCGAGGATGTCCGACTCCCTGAGGAGGAGCAAGTCCGGGCCCACGTCCACGCCCGCAAGCGCGTCGTAGAGCACCACCTCGCCCGGGAGCACCCCGACCGGGTGGAAGTGCTCGGCCTGGCCGTCCTGGTGGCCCGCCACCCACCGGCCCGGACCCGCCGCCAGCACCTCGCCCCGTCGCTGCTTCTCCTTCGCAGCGTCCGGGATGATGATGCCGCCCTGGCTGGTGGCGTCGGCCTGAGCCACCCGCACCAGCACCCCATCACCCAACGGCCTGAGTTTGTCCATGCCCCAAATGCTCGCCCCGGTGATGGAAATCGTCCGGAGCAGGCTCGTCCAGCACAGAATTCGGCTCGACGCCGCTTGACACCCCGGCCCAGACTGTTTATATATACATCATCGACGAGGCAATGACGCCTCGGCACCCCGGCGGCTCGCCGGGGACTCGGAGGGAAGAAGCCATGAAGACCGCGAAGAAGCACCCGTTGGACGGCTACGACTTCACGGCGGACGTGCCGGCGGGCACGCCGCTGCTGGTGCAGGGGCAGGACGGCCGGGTATGGAGGCTGGCCCGCAAGGGGGTCCGGTACCACTCGGACGTCAGTACCCGGCTCCACGGGGCGCGGCCGGCGCGGGCCCCGGCGTCCGTGGCGGCCTCGACGCGCATCCGGGCGCTGCTGGAGTCGTGCCTCGGCGCGGGCGACCTGCCGGCGGGGGTCGGGGCGCCCGTCGCCGTGTGGCGGGACGCGCCGCATGCGCCGGGCTCGCTTGCGTCCACCCCGGAGCTGGCGCTCCATGCGGACGGCTGGGTGCGCGGGGTCGTCCCGGTGCACGACGACGCGCCCCGTACTGGCGCGCGCCAACTCGGGGCGCGGGAGCTGGCGGCGCTCCAGCGCGATCTGGCGGCGTCGCCGCGGGGAGTGCGCCTCCCGGTGGTGTCGGTGCGGGAGCGCACCGTGCGCGTGGAGGCGAACGACCCGCGGGCGCAGATGGCCAGCGCCCTGCCGGGCGCGCGCGCGACGCAGACCCGGCGGGTCTACGCCACCGAGTCGGACTACACCACCGCGCTCTCGACGCCGGGCGCGCGTCGCACGTTCGACGGCGGCCCCGTGGACGTTCCGATCGCTGGGACCGCATGGGATGTGCCGGTGACGGCGTGGCGGGCCGCGACTGCGGAGGCGCTGTAGCCATGACGGACAACCACGAGGAGATGGTGCGACTTCGCCGGCTGGAGGGCGTCCCGGTGGTGTGTGCCTGCCACGCGGACGCGCCGATCGGTGTGCAGGTCGACGAGGAGTACGCGGCCGAGGAGTGGTGGGACGCGCTGCGCGAGTGCCCGGACGGCGCGCGCATCGAGGCCGCCATCGACGCGGGGAGCGTCACCCCGGCGCAGCTTGACGTGCTCCGGTCGTTGCCGGGCTGGAGCGACGGCCCGGTGTATGCGCCGCACCCCCTGAGAGTGGTCGAGTGACCACCGCCCTCTGTTCTCGGGGCGACGGCAACCGCGCCCATCGGCGCGGCCTGTGCCAGACGTGCTGTCAGCCCCCGCGACTCCCTCCGCTGGCCCTGGCGGAGCTGCCGCAGGTGCGCGCCGCCGCCCGCGCCGCCGGCGTGAGCGTCTCGGAGTGGGTCCGGCGCGCCATCCGCGCGGCCCTACCTCGCTGACGCCCTCCGCCCGCGCACCCTCTCCCCGGCCTTCCGGAGCCGGTCCTTGGCCCGAAGCACCCCATCCCGCCCGCCGGCCGCCGCGTCGAGCAGCGCGTAGGCGGCCTCCACCATCCGCTCCATCTTCGACTGGCCGTAGGGCTTCACCTCGGGCGTCATCGGCCGCCCGGTCCGGCGCCTCCAGAGGTGCGTCCAGCAGAGGCGGTTCCACCGCGGCTCACCCCTCCGGGTCGGCGGAAGCGGAGCTGCATGGTTGCGACACCCGTCGATGTCGCACATGGGGGCGGCTGGAGCCGCCCGAGCGCCAGAGCCGATCCGAGCACCCATCCACCTACCTCCGTCCGCGCGCCTTCCGCGCCGGCTTCTTCTGCGCCTCGTCCTTCGCTGCCTTCCAGGCCGCCTCGTCCGACTTCGACACCTCGGCGGGCTTCTTCCCGGCTCGGTTGCAGCGTCCGCAGATGGACAGGTGACCGCCTCGATGGCGCCAGCCCGCCTTGGACGCGCGGACCTCCTTATCGGCGCGACCGCAGCCGGGGCACACGTCATCTCCGGAGCGGTAGGCGGCGAGGGACTCCTGGAGGAACGGGAGCGGGTCGTCGGCCTCGCCGGTGAGCATCTCGCGCAGGGCGCCCGCTGGCCGGGACTCCTGGTAGCCGGTGGCCTCGTCCACGAGCGCGTTGATGCCCACGCGGGCGAGTGCGGCCCTGGCTTCCGGCGTCGCTGCGTCGACCGCCTTGCCGGCCGCGTCCAGCAGCGCACGACGGGCGGCCGGTAGTTCGGCGCCGCTGGTCGCCTGCTCGTCGGCCGGGAGCGGCATCTCGGGCGACCGCCGCAGCGGCCCCTCCCAGATGACGATGACGCTCGCCCAGCCCGGAGAGCCCACGTCCAGCCCCTCGGGGTCGTCCGGGTTGCCGTAGCGCGTCCGCGACCCATCCTCCTCCAGGTTGCCCGTGTAGCTGCCGCCGTGCAGGAAGCGCGCGCGCACGCCCGAGCCGTTCCGGTCCAGTCGGTACGGCTCGATCCACCGCTGCCACAGGGGCTGCTCCGTCCGGCTGGCTGGCATCACGTGGACGGCCCGCTTCACCTTCCCGCTGGCCACGAGCTCATGGGTGAACTTCACCCAGAACTCCAGCTCGTCGAACGGCACGTTGAAAAACGGCCGCTCGCCGGTGAGGTCCTTTGTCCGGGCGTCGTCCTCTTTCGTGTAGAACTTGCCGATCAGCTTGCTCGCCGGCGCGAGAGGGTGCCCGCACACGTCCACCGTGAAGCGGAACTCCCGGTGCAGGGCGGAGACCAGCTCCACCGGCGTGAAGCGCTCGTTCTTCTCCGGGTCGCTAGAGACGTTGCTCGCTGCGTGGGGGTTGCGCGACATCGCCACCCGGAGGAAGCCGGCGGTGGTGATCTCCCCGTCCGGATGCTCCTTCTGGGCCCGGATGTATTCGCGGAACTTCTCCTCGGGGGCGCGGGCGACGGCCTGGTAGCGGCGGGCCGCGTTGGGCTCGATGCCCAGCTCCTCCAGCGTCGGGGGCTTGGCGACGGCCTGCGCCTTCGAAGCGTCATCGTGACGCTTCGGGCCCCGGCGGAGGTTGTCGGCGGGCTGAGCCCGGGTGCCGCGGCGGCGCTGCTCCTCCAGGACGGCGCCGATCTTCCGCTCGGCCTCCAACTTCACCTGCGCGGCGCCGTTGGCCACGTCGCGAGAGGCGTTGCGGGCGCGGGCGAGCCCGGCGAGGAGTTGGCCTTGGTCCCGGAGGTCCTTGAGCTCGTGCAGGTCCTCAGAGTCCCGGACGAGCGCCAAGGCCTTCTCGATGCTCAGCTCGAGCGGCGCGCCCTCGCGGGTGGTGATGGCGTCGGCGCTCATGCGGACCTCGTGGGGTGAAGGCGCGTCCAAGCCCAGCGGAGCACCTCGTCCGCTGTGGGCTCCTGCTCCAGATCGTCCAGGCGCTCGCGCCGCGAGAACGGGCGGAAGCCGTGGCGAAGCATACTGAGCACCGCGCGCTCGGCCCGCTCCACCTCCAGACGTCGCTCGGAGTCCGCGATGGCCTGCTCAAGGTCCCAGTCGCACAACATCTCGTGCACGACGGCATCCACCATCGGCGGGAGCTCGAAGTTATCGGGCACGCCGAGCGTCCCGCCGTCCGCGTACAGCAGCCACTCCAGCACCAGTGCCGCGAGCACGTCCTCCTCCGTCGGGAGCTCCATGGTCTACGCGCCCCCCTTGGCCGCAGTGTCCAGGACGGTCGGCGGCGCGCCGCGCGCGCGGATGGCCGCCGCCATGTCGTCGCACGCGCGCAGGTAGACGGGGTCCGCGCTCATCATCGGCCCGGAGCCGAGCGCCAAGAGCGTGCGCTTCCGGGACTCCGCCGCACGCGCGCAGGCCTCGCGCTCTGCCAAGACGGCCGCCTCCGCCCTCTCCGCCCGCTCCTCGTGGGCCTGGAGCGCTCCCTCCGCGCGCCGGGCCTGTGCCTCGGCGTGAGCCCTCGCTTCGTTGGCCGTGGCGATCGCGGCGGTGGCGTCGTCCAGGCGCGCAGCCAGCGACTCGGCCCGTGCGCGCTCCTTCGCGGCCAACTCCGCCGGCCGGAGCCCGGCCACGCGCTGAGGGTCGAGCAGGTTGGATCCGAGCACGCGCGGCGTGTGGTCGGCGTCGTTCAGCGCCGCAGCCAGCACGGCCTGAATCTCCCTGGCGCCGTCGTCGGGATGATGCGAGTCCAGCCAGCCCTGCGCCATGCATAGGGCGTCGGTGAGCCGCCCGATGCGCTTGGCCACGCGCGCTTCGTTCTCCGCGCGCAGCCGGGCGGCGGTCTCCAGGCTCGCGTTGACCCGGGCGGCCTCGTCCACCAGCGCAGCCACCTGCGCCCGGAGCTGCTGGAGCTCGGTGCGGGCGTCGCGCAGGTCCGCCGCCAGGTCCGGCACGTCCTCGCGGCTGGCCGCGATGAACTCGGCGTCAGCCTTCTCCCCGTCGCCGATGTTCACTGTCGCCACCGCATTCCCACCGGCCCACACGCTCCACTTCCGCCGCTCTTGAGTCGACGGGTAGGGCTCGAATACGTCCCACTTCCCGGCCGTGGCCGCCTTCTCCCGGCCCTCGATCTCCATCAGCCGCTTCTCGTCGACCTTCATCGCGTGCCTCCGTCAGCCAGTGCTTGCAACCCGTGCGCCTTGACGCCCAGCCCGGCCGCCACCAGCGCCTCGATGTGGAACCTCCGCGCAACCCTCCGCGCCCGCGGCGTCAGTCCGTTGCCCCGCGCGAGCCGTCGCGCCTCCGCGTAGATGCGGCGCCGCTCGCCGAACGGAAGCGCCCGGAGCGCCGCCAGCGCCAGCGCCTCCTCGCGAGCCTCGGGCGGAGCGCGCGCCGCGCGCGCTTGGGCGAGGTCGACCACCTTCGCCGCGCGCGGGTTCTGCCGCCGCAGCTCCTCCCGGCGAGCGCGCTCCGCCGCCACTCGCTGCTCCGCTTCTGCCGGCGTCTCTCGTGGGACGACCGGGGGCATCCCGAGCACCTCGTTCGCTGTCTTCGGGCGCCGACCGGGCTCCTCGGGGAGGGGCTCCGCGTACCGACCCCAGTGCCTCACGAGGTCGCCCACCTCGGCGAAGTAGGGGAACTTCCCCGCCGGGCAGGTGAGCGCGTTCTCCAAGCGTCGGAGGAGCTCCGCGTCGCCGTGCTGCGCGGCCAGGTCGCCCAGCTCGCGCTCGCGCGCCATCCGGTGTCGGGCGGGGCCCCACTCCAGCGGGCGGCTGCGGGCTCGGCGGTGGATCTCGTCCATCCGCGCGGGCAGGTCGTCGGCGGCGGGCGAGATAAGCGCTGGTGGCGGCGGATGTGCGACCGCTCCCGCGCGCGCACGCGAGGGGGGATCTTCTTCTTTCTGCGTCTGCGTCTGCGTCTGCGTCTGGCGGTCGGAAACCGCGCGGACTGCGCCCGGTTTCCGTGCGGTTTCCGTGGGCATTCCGACCGGGATGCGCTCGGCGGCGGCTTTCACGCGCGCGTCCCAGGCCTCGGCGGCGTCGCGGTAGTTCTTCCGCCAGGCGCCGTCGTAGCGGTCCAGGCCGCAGATCAGCACCCCGCCATCCATCCGTGACACGATGGGGCTCGGCTGCACCCGCTCGAGCGCGTCCACCAACGCCTCGGGGTCGCCGCGCCAGCCCATCGCCCGCGCGATGAGGCGTCCGGCGGTTGACCCGGTGATGATCGCCCCGGCAGACGGGGGGCGGTCGTTGGGGCAGCGCTCTCGAGCCCACCGGAAGAGCTGCACCAGCCCGCGCAGGGCCAGCGCCTCGCTGATCTCCGGGTCCTCGTGCCAGGCCAGGGCCACGGCCAGCTCCGGCGCGGCGTGGTCGAGGACCTCGTTGGCCACCTGAGTCCAGGGCAGGTGCATCAGGGCTCCTCCTTTGCGCGCTCGCACCGCGGGGCGCCCGCGTGCGTGGCCGGCCCGATGGCCACCACTTCGCCGCCGCGGGCGTAGACGTACCGGACGCCCTCAGAGGTGGACTTCCGCTCGCGAGTGAGCGGGCAGCGGGTGCAGCGGTCCAGCCCGGCGGCCACGTCGTAGCGCCACTGGTGGCGGGTTTTCTTGGTCGGCCCCTCGTGAAGCGCGAGCACGCCGGCGTAGAGCTTCCGGAGTGAGGCGTTCACCGCAGAGGCGATGCGGCCCCGCTCGTCCATCGGACGATCCGGCTCGTCCGAGATGAGTGCGCACTCGATGAGTTGCTGCACCGCGCGCAGGGCCCGGTCGCGCTCCCGAGCGGCAAGGGCGAGCGCCGGCCGCGAGTGACGGCGGACGGGCTCGGGATGGTGGGTGGTCTCCATCTACCGCCCCCCCCGTTTGAGCGCCCGGATGCGCGCGGCGATTCGGCGAGCGGCCGCAGCGCTGGAACCGCCGTCGAAACGCTCACCTTCGGCGCGAAGCCCATGAGGCGCGAACTCCTGCGGCGGTAGGCTTTCGAGGTCCGCCTCGGCCGCGCGGGCGGCATCCTCCAGCGCCTCGGCACGCACCCGGGCCGCGACCTCCTCGTCCTCCTGGAGCCTCTGGCGGACGTAGAGCGCCGCGTCCTGGAGCTCTTCGTAGAGGTCGCGGAGAGCGCTCCGCCCGTTGCCAGCCCGAAGGACGGTCCCGTACTTCTGGAGACCGTGTTCGCCCCGTCGGTGGAGGTCCGCGATGAGCAGCGGAAGGATGGGGGTGCCATTCCCGGTGGGCGCGGGCTGTGGATGGATGTTGAGCAGCGACAGAGGATGTTCCCCTGCAAGCACGGCCTCCCGAACCTGCTCCACGGCTGGCACGTCGCAGCCGAGCGCGTGGCGCGGAAGTTCGGCGTGACACTCCAAGCAGGTAGCCATCTAGCGGCTCTCCCGTAGGGCTCGAACAGCTCGGACCGCGTTGCGCATCAACACCACCGGAGCGCGTGGGAGCATCGACTCGGGCGAAAGCAGCGGCTCCAGGATGGCGAGCACTTGTTCCAGCACCTCGGCGCGCGTCCGGGCAACCTCCTCTTTGGCGCGCAGCAACTGGGCGCGGAGGTCGCGCACGTCCATCTCCGTCTTCTCGTGCTCACTGAACTCCATCACGCAGCCCTCCGAGAGCTCGGGGGGCGCGCGCCGTAGATGGAGTCCCAGAGCGAGCGGTACGACTCGCGCGCGGAACCGAACGACGGACCCTCGCTCCCGTAGTTTCTCCAGCAGCCGGCGGTCGCCATGAATCCGCCGCACGGCTCCACGCCCTCCGCCCGCGCGTCCGCCTCGCTGATCTCTTGAAGGCGCTGGACCCGGACGTCCACCACCTCCAACGTCAGCCGGGAGGCCCAGCGGGGCATGTGGATGGAGGGGCGCCAGCGCTCATCCTTGACGGGCTGAGCGTCGCCATCCGCCCGGTACAACACCGGGGCGAGCGGCGAGTACCGCAAGTCAGCGGGCGCCCAGGTTTCTCTTACCCAGAGCCGCGGCGGGCACGAACAACGGCCTGAATCGAGGATTGTGACATCCCCAGCATCCTCGCAGTATGACGGATCGAGCAGAGCCCCTTCTCGAGCGACCATCGTAGATGATCTCGCTCCACGTCGCTTAGCTTCGCTGCGTGATGCTTCTCGCCCTCGCAACCCCGGCCGTGCGCTCTCCGGTCGCTCCAGTTCTCCTGTTGCGTCCCCCAGGCAAGATTCGTCGGCCGGTTGTTGCCCGAATCGCCGTCCAGGTGCCGCACCTGATGGGCTGGCGTCGGCGGGAGCCCGTGAAACGCCATGCACACCAGTCGATGGACATGGCCTGTCACCTTTTGATTCTCGTGACACAGCGAGATGGTTCGATAACCCTTCGCTGTGACGTGGCCGCTCAAGGGATACCAGTCCACCCGAATCTTGCGCCCGAAGCCCGCGTACTTCGTCCGAGAGTAGATCTGACCATCCTCCCCCGCTCGGTAATCGTCGTTCGGTGATACCGGGATCGGCAGCAGAAGCACTCCGTTTGACGCTCTTTCGGTCATCGGCGCCATGTACCACGCATGTCTGACTGTCACCGGGCGCGCCGAACGGGCACCGCACCCAGCCACCGGGCTGCGCCCAGAACGCGCCGTCCAGCCCGGCCTTGCGGTCCGCCAGCGTCACCGGGACGCGAGCGCGGTTGCCGCGCACCGGCCGTCGCGTCTGCGTCTTCCGCCTGTCGAGGATGGCCCGCACCATCTCGCCGGAGAACAGGATGGGCCGGTGCTTCACCTCGGGGCGCGCGTCCGTCACCACCCGGAACGTCACCGCCCAGCACCAGGGATTGCTCTTCCAGTCGTAGCCGCTCATGGCGACACCCTCACCGCGTCAGGTCCCGCGCCGATGGTCCCGGCCTCGATCAGCGCCAGTTTGCGGTCCATCTCCGCCAGCACCACCGCCACATCGATTCCGTTCGCGCCCAGGATGGACAGGTAGACGAGCAGCACGTCCGCCGCCTCCTCCGCCGGCGGCGAGTCGCCCTTGCCGCGCAAGGACTCGATGACCTCGGCCACCTCCAGGAACAGGTAGGCGCCGCGTCGGGACCAGTCGGTCGCCCATCCGCGCGCACGGCACGCCCGGACGACACGGGCGGCCTTCGAGTTGAGGTAGCCGGCCACGTCGTACACGTCGACGGGCTCTTTCGGGGCGGTGCTCACGAGAGGCTCTCCAGCGCGGCTTCACCAGCCGACGTGAGGACGTAGAGCAGCGTGTCGTGACCTTCCGGGCACGTCTCGCACCGGCCATCCGCGTTCTGGACCACCAGGCCGCTCGCGCGCAGCCGCCGAACCGCCACCCAGTCGCGAGCGCCGTGCGGCGCGAACCCATCGAACTCGCCGCACGCGACCTCGACCGCGCGCAACACCCGGCTGTCGTTATCCGTCAATCGCTGCGTCACCAGCGCCCCTCCTTGAGACGGGCGACCTTGGCCGCCTCGTCCGCGAGCTTCCTGGCCTCCCACTCCGAGCGCCGATGCGAGCCTGCGCCCCTGTGGTTCATCTCCCAAGCGTAGTGCGCCTCGGCTGCTCGCTCTTCTTCGTCCCGACGTCCTCGCCAGGTTTTGCCGCACGTGGCGCAGGCCAGGTTGTGAGAAGCCGGCAGGGCGTGTTCTCCCGGCCTCGGCGCGTTCTTGCCCAAGAAGAGGTGATGCTCGTAGACGGGCACCGCAGCGCCGCCGCAGTCCTTCTCCGGGCATCGAGGGCCGCGGTCCCAGGCCGGCACCTCGGAGGTGAAGAGGTCAGGCATCGCTCGCTCCTTCCGCGCGCCGCGCGCGCTCCGCCAGGTCCTCGGCCTGCTCCACCGCGCGCTCCGCCTCGCGAACCCTGCGCTGTTCCGCCGCCTCGAGCTGTTCCTCGGCCTCCAGCACCGCCCGCGCCCGGCGCGCCGAGTCCGAGCGCCCGAAGCCATGGGACTCCAGGTGCCACAGAAAGAGATTCAGCCAGTGGGTGCGCGAGGGAATGTTGTCGGTCTTCCGTCGGTGGCACTCGCGCGCCAGCAGCCAGCACGTCTCAGGCGTCTGTGGCGCCTTCGCTCGACCCCAGAAGTGGTCCATCTCGGCCGTGGCGAAGGTGATCAGCGAACGCCCGCAGCCGCACTCGCACCGCCCCTCCGCGCGCGTCCAGAGCGCCGCACGCAGCGCCTTCGTCCCCCACTGCCCGGAGGCGGGCTTGAGCTCCGCCACCTCCCGACGAGGCATCGTGACGCTTCGGGCCGCCCGCTTCGCCCGAGAGCTGCGGCGGCGCGCCAGCTCCGCGCCCACGAGTTGCTGGGCGCGCTGGAGCGCGGCGGGCTCTCCGGCGGCGATCTCCTCCGCGTCCCTCTCCCGGAGGCGGATAGTCACCATCGGGCTCACGGACGACCTCCAGTCGACACCGGCACGGCCCTGCTCTCGGCGAGGACCAGCCTGTCCACCGCGCTCGCCAGGGGCGTCCCGCTCGGGAGAGCGCGGAAGGCACGAAACTGCCACTCCACTGCCCGGCGCACTACCTCCCGCGCGACCTGCTCCACCGGCCTCATCGAATCGCTCCCCGCTGGTGCTGGTGGTCCGTCCAGTCGACGTGTTTCAGGATGGCGATAGCCTCCTCGACGGCGCGCCGGTGCTCTGCGGACTTCAACGCGGAGAGGTAGAGCTTTAGGAGTCGCGTGACGAGCTCCTCCGGGAGATGGAACTCGTGCCCCGCGCACGCCACCCCGTCGTGAGGCGCGGGCTGGCGAGTACGTGGGCTACACGGGCGTCGAAGGCGGCCTGCTGGTGACCCGGTACGACGTGGAGAACGTCGCCCACCGGCCGGCGGCGGAGGCTGGGCGCCGGTTCCGCGGATGGGGCGCTGGCAATAGCGGCAGATGGAGCTACCCACGGGACACCTCGGGGAACTCGCGGATGCGCAGGTCCTCCGGCCACTCAGACGGGTCGCCGCCCTTCTTGTGCTTCAGGAGTACGGCCCGCGCGGGGTCGAAAAAGCTGTCGCAGACGTGCGCCCCGAGCTGCTTCACGAACGGCGCCACGCCAGCCGCGCGACACCGCGCCACCAGCGCGCGAATCCACGCCAGGTCACAGGGGCGCGAGCGCGGGCCGCTCTCCCCGCCGATGATGGCCCAGTGGATGCGCCCGCCGAATCCGGGCGGGCACTCGTGCGAGCCGGGCTCCTCATGCGGCGGGCCGAAGCCGAGCCCGCAGGCCAGGCAGTGGCCATCCTCGTCCGGGCCGCCCAGCGCGTGGAACACGCCCGGGTCCTCCAGCAGCGGCTCGAACGACACGAAGCGCACCGCGGCCGGCGTCCGCCGGAGGTGATGCAAGCGCGGGAGCCCGTGCTTCCGGTCCTCGCAAGAGACGCCCCACCAGACGTTCGGGAGCGGTCGCGTGAAGGTCTCCGGGTCCATCGCCAGACCGGCCGGATCCGTCGCCACCTTGGCCCAGAACGCGTCCGAGTTCAGGAGCTTCTCCATCCGCTCGGCGCGCTTGGTGAGCACCTGGTACGTGATGTGCGTGGTGAGCGCCATCGTCTGGATGGCGCGCGCCACCTGCTCGTCGGTGAACCCCTCGAAGAACAGGTCGCTCATGCTGTCGACGAAGACCGTCCGCCGCTTCCTCCACGAGAACGGCTCCAGCAGCTTGTCCTCGTCGACCGCGACGGCGCCGGTCCAGCGCGGTCCGTTCGGCGTGCTCTTGATGAGCCCCTCGTAGGCGCCGCCCGGGCCCGCCTGGCGGATGGCCTGGCGCTCGGCGTAGCAGCCACCCTCGTTGTGCGGGCCGCCGCAGCCTGGGCTGACCCGCTGGCAGCCCTTGAGCGGGTTCCACGTCTCGCCGGTCCACTCGATGCTCGTCTTAGCCACGGCGCGCCGCCCGAACCTTGGCAGTGCGGCTGCGGCTGCGCGCGTAGCTCTCGCTCAAGAGCTGGCCTGCGCAGACGCGGCCGTTCTCCGTGCACGTGGTGAGGTGCCGGAGGTCCGACCGCAACCGAGCGACCTCCCACTCCGCCGCTTTCGCCGCACGCCGAAAATTGTCCGCGGCCTGTGTCCGGTTCTGCGCCCACGCCTCTACTGCCAGCTCTCTACCCACGGTCCACCTCCTCCAACTCCGCAGCCACTTCGGCGCCCCGCCCCCCCCCCGCACGTGCAGTTCCGGAGTCGCTGGACGGCCTCGTCCATCCGCTTGGCCGCGTTTCGGGCGACCTCGGCGCTCCGGAGGCGGGCCTGGAGCAGGGCCGGGTTGACCTCGACAACGGGGCGCGGCCGAAGGCGCAGGCGCACCCGGAGGAGCACCAGCCCGACGGCGAGCACCAGCAGACCAGCGGCCACCGCCTCACCCATGGGACACCTCGTCGTCGAAGAGCCGGCGCTGCTCTGCGGGCCGCGCCACCTGGAGGCAGTGAGGGCTCAGCCAGAGGCGCTCGCGGTGCGCGTTTGCCGTGTTACCCGCCGCCGCGGCGTAGCCCCCGGAGGCCTTCCATGGGATGCACCGCCAGGTGGCGGGCATGTCGTGCTCGCCTTCGTAGCCGCAGAGGACGATGCGGAACTGCGGGTCATCCCCGTGCGCCAGCGCCCACTCGCGCGCGCGGGCCGAGGCGCCTGCGTCCTCCTCCGCGTAGAGCGATGGGTCCCGGTGCTCATGCGCGTAGGGGGCGTCCAGCATCACCCCGGTGAGGCCGATCTTCGTCGTGACGCTCGGCCCCAGGACGCGCTCGAAGTCCCCGCAGCAGATGCGGACCCAGCGGAGGCGCTCCTGCAGCGCGCGCATCCAGGCGTAGAGCCCCTCGGTGCGGACGCGCATCCCATGCACCCCGCGCCCCGTGGCCCCGCTGTCCCCGCTGTCCCCGCTGTCCCCGCTGTCCCCGCTGATGGAGGGAAGCTGCTCCGACAGCGTGGTCCGCCGCACGCGCCCGGCGTGGATGCCGCGGGGGGCTCTTCCCCCGTTCGTCCGGCCCTCCCATTCCGTAGCAGCGGCCAGACCGCGCGCTCCGACGCCGCTCCCGCCACGCTCCAGCACCGGACGCTGCGCGGTCTCGCTGGTCGCGGTGCCGCGCGCGGCGCGCTGGTGGATGCCTCTTCCCGGCCTGCTCGGCGTCGGGCGCTTCTTCGCTTCCGAGGTCCGGACGCCCCAGGCGCCCGCCGCCTCCTGCTCCTCCCACGCCGGCTGCGCGCACCAGCCCGAGCCGATCCACTGCGACGCCCCCCACACCCACCACCCGGCCACCTTCGCGTCAAAAAACTCCGGGTCCGCCCTCATCCGCTCCCGGAAGTCCACCCGCCCCACCAGCCAGCGGTGCCGCGCGTGGAGGTCCAACTCCGAGACGGGCCAGTCCGCCCAGCGAGCCACCTCGTCCGGAGCCGCCTGTACCGCGCGCCAGAAGTTGGTGATGTAGCTGTCGAGGTCGTTGACCGTCTCCACCTTCGGCGGGGTCGGCCGGCTCAGGAGCACCGCCAGCGAGCCGGCGAACGGCTCGATGTAGTTCGTCACGTCGCCGAGCGCGGCCCAGACCAGGTGGGCGGCGCGGGACTTCCCGCCGAAGTACGGGAACGGCGCGCGGAGGACGTTCACGCGGCGACCTCGGCGGCGGCGTCGGCGATGGCGATGCGACAGAACATCCACCGCACCACGCAGACCGCCATGGAGTTGCCACTGCACGCGGTAGCGAGCGTCATCTTCCGCAGCACAGGCGCGCTCACCGAGCACCTCCCGCGAACTCCGGCGGGTGCAGCTCCGCCCGGTCGCGGACGCCACCGCAGCGCAAGCACCAGAGGCCGAACCGGGACGCCACGAAGGCGTGGGGCTCGTCCAGCGCCCGCCGCTCGGCGCCGATGAGGCGCGCGTACTCCGCCACCACGCGGCGGAGCTGCGCGAGCTGGAGGGCCCACTCCGGGCCGTGGGCGGACTGGCCGGACGCGAGCGCGTTCTCCAAACTCGTCACCGCGGCCTTGAGCGCCCGGGCGGAGCGGCGGAGGTGCTTCAGCGGGGCGCGCGTCATGGCCGCCACCCGAGAGTGCTCACCGCCCACGCGAGCGCGGCCAGCGCCACCACTGCCAGAGCCGCGAGCCCCAGGCGCTCCCAGCGCTCCGACCGCGCGCGGGGAGGCACCGTCACGTCGACCTTCGCGGTTTTGATGCGCACTGCCCGCCCCTCCAGGAGGGCGTCGAGCTGCATCAGCGACTCCAGTCGCGCGTTGCACGTGTCGCAGTCAACGAGGTGGCCGAGGAAGGCGCGGTCCGCGGCGGCGTCCATCTCGCGGTCGAAAAATCGGCTCACGTCCTCCTCCAGGTAGGAGCAGGTCATCGCCCCGCTCCCGCCGCGGCGACCCGCGTGACCAGCTCGCCGACCGCGAGGGCGTCACGGCACCGCTCGCACCCTCGCGCGTGCTCCTGGTAGAGCGCCGCAAAGTCGCAGATGGAGATCGAGCTGCCGGCGGAGGGGGCGGGCTTGGAATCACCCTCCTCCGCCGGCTCGCCCTCGCCCGCCCGAGGGGGGTCGGAGGCGGGCACTTCCAGCCTCCCCGAAGCGTCATCGTGACGTTTCGGGACCGCGCGGCGCCGATGCACCTCGCGAAGGAGCGACAGGACCCAGTCCTGGTGCTCGGTCGGATGGGCCAGGAGCGATTCCAGTGCGCGGTCCGACAGGTCGGCACCGGCCTCCGCCTCCCGACCGCGCCCTGGGGCGCACTCGGAGATCTCGTCGGCTGTCGAGCTGAAGGGACCCTCCGCCGCCGCCAGCATCGCAGAACGGATCCCCTCCACCGCGTCCCGCTGGTCCGGGAGCCAGGGGCAGGCGTCGACGTGCTGGGTGATCAGCCGGCCGACCCAATCGTAGGCGCTCTTCCGCGCATGTTCGGAGGGCCGGGGCATCTACGAGGCCTCCCGCTCCGCGAGGATTTGCTCAGCGACCACCACCTCGCCCAGATCCGGCGTCCGCACGGCCTGGCCCACCTCGAGGGCGCCCGGAACGGACCCCACCAAGCTGCCCGCCGCGTCGCGCCGAGCCCACACGATGCCCGGCGCGTCGCGCCGAGCCCACGTCAGCGCGGCCTGCTCCGCCTGCGCGCAGCTCGTTGCCACCACGGTGACGGTGGCCCATACAGTGTCGCCGCCCGAGGACACGAGCTCCACCGTCCACATCCGCAGCTTGGCCGCCATCTACCGACCCTCCCGCGACGCGCGGATGAAGCCCTCGCGCGCGGTGTTGATGGACTCGGCGGCAGCCTGGAGCGCCGCGAGCACCTGGTCCGGCCCCGGCTCGGTGGGCTGCACCTCCAGCTCGTCCGGGATGAGCGAGCCGGTGGCCACGCCCAGCACCAGCGCCAGGCACGCCAGCGTCTCGACGTGAGGGCAGCGGTGGCCGCGCTCCACCATCGAGAGCATGGAGACGCTGATGCCCGCGCCGTCGGCGAGCACCTCCTGGTTGAGCTTCGCGGCGAGGCGGAGCGCCCGGATGCGCGCGCCGATGCGCACGGCCAGCTCGGACTTGATGGCGGGCATCTAGCGGCTCCTTCTTCTGGGGTCCGGGCGTGTCACCTCGCGCCCGTCCGCGTCTAAGGTCAGGGCGCGGTAGCTGGTGATGGAGCCCAACGACAGCAACGCCGGGGAGAGCGTCACGATGTGGTCTTCCGGCTCGCCCTCCTGGGTCTCCCACCACACGACGTGACGCTCCGTCTTGACGTTGCCGGGCAGGAGGCCGCGCGGAGCGATCTCCACGAGCCAGCGCTCCTCTCCCAGCACCCCGAACCGCAGGAACGCCCCGAGTTGCTCGCTCCAGCGGAATCCGAGCCTGGCGGCACGGATAAAATCGCCCAAGGCGCCCATCTACTGGCCCTCCTCTTCCGGCGTCTCGGCCGGGGCCGGGACACCGTGCTGGTGGAGCAGGACGTTCAGCCGGGACCGCTCCTCTCGGATGTCCCGGCGCAGGCTGGGCCCGTCGCCGATCTCCCCGAGTCGACGCTTCCACGCGCGAACGCGACGCTTCTCGGCGCGGGCGCTCATGGCCGGCGCACCGCAGGCCGGCGGCACTCGGCGACCCAGCCAGAACCCACCCACCCGTATCGGTCATCCTGCCAGCGTCGACAGACCCACGCAGGATGCTCGTCAGCGGGACAACCGCCCTCCACCTTCGCGGGCGCGGCCGGTGGCGCGCCGCACTCGCCGGGCCTGCCCTCATCGCGGTAGCCGGGCGGATCCGCGCGCGCGACACCAGCGACAACCAGCATCACGACGACGAACCACACCCAGATGCGCGCTGCCATGGCTACGCGGCCGTCCGACGCTGGAATTCGCGCAGCCACGGAGCGAAGTCCGCCCCCGGCCGCGAGCACGGCGTAGCGAAGCGCTTCTGGATGCCCTCGTGCGTGCGGCTCGCCATCGGCGCGCCGTTCGCCCGCTCCCGCTGGCGCTTGGCGTAGCCGGACTTCGAGGTCCGTCGCCGGACCTCGTTGAACTCGCGCTTCTGCTCCTCCGACATGGCGCGGAGCCTCGACTTCCACTCTGCGCGGCTCCTCGTCTTGAGCGTCCGCCTTTTCATTCCCGAGCCCTCCGAACTGCGGTGCCTGCCCGGCGCAGCGCCTCACTCGGCGCCAACCCTCTCCGTCCCCTCGCCCGCCTAACGCGGCCCTGACCCACCCGGCGTCTCGGTCGGTTCGCGACCGGACAGAAAAGCACATTATACTGTTGTGCGCCGAAATGCAACAATGTATCTTCGTCTCATGGCTCGCGCAAAGACGAAGATCACGGCGTTTCACTGTCCCATGGAGGACCGGGCGTGGCTCGATGCGCAGGGGGCCGCGAATGCGCTGCCTACCTCCGACGTGCTGCGGGTGCTCGTGCGCCAGGCGAGGTTGCGAGGTTGGACGTTGGCGGGTGGTGAGCGGACCGCGGAGACGGCTCGGTGAGCCGCGGGCCCGGGACGGTGAAGCCCGACGAGGGACAGCGGGCGTCCGCCCCAAGCGCGGCCCGCCGTGCGCCTGCGGTCGGCCCGGTACGCTGCTCTGCGACGGCCTCCCGCCGCTGGCGGAGGGTGAGCGCGCCTGGAAGCGGGACGGCGAGCCGAAGACCTGTGACCGGCCGCTCTGCCGAGACTGCGCCGTCTCCATCCGCAACCTCGACGTGGACCTCTGCGTGACGTGCGCCGCAGCCACGCCGCCGACTTCGCCGCGCTGCCTCCTCGCGAACCTGGGGCCGGCCCCAGCCGGCTCTCCCGTCCACTGCCTGGGCGCCCTGGTGGGCAAGGCCGGGCTCTGCGTTCGACACGCGGTCCTGTTCGACCACTGGCTGGGCTTCTGCGGTGGCTCGGAGGTCTACGCCAACCCCCAGTTCAACCAGGAACAGCGGCGCCAGGTCCATCGCCGCTGGCTGCGCTCGGCGCCGGCTGACGAGCTGGCGCGCGTGCTGGTGGAGCGGCGCGTCCCGGCGTCCGCCGTCGCGGACCAGGCGTCCGGCGGGACGGATGGGGGCTCCGCGTGAAGCCCTACTACTCGGAGCCGGGGATTGACCTGTACCTCGGGGACAACCGGGAGGTGCTGTCCGCGCTCGGCGTCCTTACCGGCGACGTGGCGCTGCTCTGGGGAGATCCGCCCTATGGGGTGAGCGAGCGAACGCGCC
>DASTGK010000455.1:0-2137 GCA_035719085.1 Anaeromyxobacteraceae bacterium | reverse complement strand
ACCGTGCCGTTCCGCCCGCCGGCGGGCGCCGGGGCGACCGGCGGGTGGGGCGGCGAGGAGGAGGTCGGGGCGCAGCGCTTGCTCGGCGGCGCGGCCGGCGGGTGGGGCGATGGTCCGGGGGCGGAGCCGGGGCAGGGGACGCTGAGGGTGGTGCGCCCCCTCTCCCCCACCGGGGGAGAGGGCACGCCGAGCCTCGAGGCGCGCGCCCGGCGGAGCGGGGCGGGGACGGGCGCCGCGGAGCCGCCGCCGGTCGCCTGGGCTCGCGAGGGGACGCGCCCCACCCGGCTCCTCGCCGAGCCGCGGCCGGTGGTGGCGATCGGCCAGGGGGGGCGGGTGACGGCGCTCCGGCTCGGCGCGCGGCTCCACGCCGTCCTCTCGTTCGAGGGGCCGGAGCGGATCGCCGGCGAGTGGTGGAGCGCCCCCTTCGACCGCGACTCTTACCGGGCCCGGGTCGAGGGGCTGGGCGACTGCTGGATCTACCGGGACGGGGCCGACGGCCGGCTCTACCTGCACGGGTTCTTCGACTAAGTGCCCCAACTCAGGCGGGATGCCGTGACGAGAGCGACGAGACCGAAGCGAGGCTGGCGCCCGAGGAGGGAGCAGCGCAGGCGTAGCAGCGCTACGTCGAGCAGCGGACCGACGAGGCCGCCTGCCGCAGCGAGAGGATCGTCGCTCGCAGTAGGCATCTCGCCTGGGGCGGGGCACTAAATGGCCCCGCCGCGCTACGCCGAGCTGCGCTGCCGCTCCTGCTACTCGTTCCTCGAGGGGGCGAGCCACCCCGAGGAGCTGGTGGCGCAGGCGGCGGAGCTCGGCCTCTCGGCGCTGGCGCTCGCCGACCGGAGCAGCCTCTCCGGGATGGTGAAGGCCCACGGCGAGGCGAGGCGGCGCGGCCTGCCGCTCGTGGTGGGGGCGGAGCTGCAGGTGGCCGACCTGGGGCGCGGCCGGCCCGGCTGGATCGCGCTCCTCGCGCTCGACCGCGAGGGGTACGCCAACCTCTGCCGCCTCCTCACCGCGGCCCACGGCGGCGAGCCCGGGGGCGCGGCGCCCTCCCGGCGCGAGAAGGAGGAGGTGCGGGTGGCGCTGCGGACGCTCGGCGACCGGGCGCGCGGCCTCTTCGCCCTGCACGCCGGCGCCGACGCCGAGGAGACGGCCCGGCTGCGCGAGCTCTTCGGCCGCCGGCTGGCGCTCACCGTCTCGCGCCACCACGTGGCCGGCGAGGAGGCCCGGCTGGCCGCGGCCCGGGCGGTCGGCGCCCGGCTCCACGTGCCGGTGGCGGTGGTCAACGACGTCCACACCCACGTCCGGCGGCGGCAGGTGCTGCAGGACGTCCTCACCTGCGTCCGGCTCGGCACCACGGTGGAGAAGGCCGGGCGGCGGCTCTTCCCGAACGCGGAGCGGACGCTCAAGGGGCCGGAGGAGATGGCCCGGCTCTGGCCCGACTTCCCCGAGGGGCTGGAGGTGGCGGCGGCCATCGCCGACGAGTGCCGGTTCCGGCTGGACGAGATCCGGGGGGAGCACCCGCTGCCGCCGGTGCTGGTCGATCCCGCGGCGCTCGCCACCGGCGCCGCCGCCGCCACCTCCAGCCCCGCCCAGTCGGCCCGCGAGGTGGCCCCCGCCGCCGCCCTGCGGCTGAGGACGTCGAGGTCGAACCCGGAGCTTGAACAGGGGAGAAGGGGCGGTCGAGAGACCGACCGTCTGTTCGACGCCCCCTCACCCCGGCCCTCTCCCCCGGTGGGGGAGAGGGAGCAGAAGCCGGCGAACCCGATCACCGGCATGACCCTGCTCCGCCAGCTGGTCCGCGAGGGGGCGCGCTGGCGCTACGGCGGCGACCCGCCGGACGACGTGGCCCGGCAGCTCGAGAAGGAGCTCGCCCTCGTCGAGCAGCTCGGCTACGCGAGCTACTTCCTCACCGTCTGGGACGTGGTCCGCTTCGCTCGCGAGCGCGGCATCCTCTGCCAGGGGCGCGGCAGCGCCGCCAACTCGGCCATCTGCTACGTCCTCGGCGTCACCTCCGTCGACCCGGTGCGGATGGGGCTCCTCTTCGAGCGGTTCCTCTCGGTGGAGCGGGGCGAGCCGCCCGACATCGACGTCGACTTCGAGCACGAGCGGCGCGAGGAGGTGCTCCAGTACGTCTACG
>DASTGK010000454.1:0-7223 GCA_035719085.1 Anaeromyxobacteraceae bacterium | reverse complement strand
GGAGGAGGACGCCCGGCGCGCCGCCGCGGTGGCCGCGGCGCCGGTGGCGCTGGTCGAGGATCAGGCCAAGGCGGGCGGGACCACGCTGGCGCCGCCGCGCACCTCGGTGGGCGAGGTGGGGCTCTCGGCGACGGCCTGGAGCTCGTCGGGCGCCGGCGACTTCGACGTGACGCGGCTCGACGCGCTCGTCCAGGGCGCGCCGGTCGGGCCGCTCACGGTCGACCTCGACCTGCGGGCGGAGCGCTGGCTGGCCCGCTCGCGCCCGGTCTTCCGGCCGAAGGACGAGACCCGGCTCGAGGTCTGGCAGGCGCAGCTCGGCTGGGCGCCGGGCGACCGGGCCGTCGCCCTGGCCGCCGGCCGGCTCCTCCCGTGGAGCGTGCCGGGCGCCACGGTGATGGACGGGGCGATGCTCTCCTGGCGGGGCGACGGGCTCGAGGCCGGCGTCTTCGGCGGCCTGGTGCCCGAGCCGGACACGCTCGACCCGACGACCAGGCGCGCCACGGGCGGTGGCTACTGGATCGTGGAGAAGCGCCTGCGGCGCGATCTGGTGATCCGTCAGGAGGCGCGCCTGGCGTGGGTGCGCTCGCCCGAGCTGGGCGACCGGGGGGAGCTGGAGGCGGGCGCCTCGGCCCACGCCGGCTCGGCGCTCGATCTCTTCGCCACGGCGCGGCTCGGCGCCGGCGGCACGGCCCACGCGCCCGGCTACCTCGACGGCGCCCGGGTCGAGGCGGCGGTGCGCCCGCTGCCCAGGCTCGCCGTCACCGCGGGCGGCGAGTACGGGGGCCTGGCCGTGCCGCTCGCCATCGTCCCGCCGGCGCTCGGCACGCGGAACCGGCGCGCCGACGCGAGCGCCCTCTACGACCTGGGGATGGTGCGCGCGGGGCTCACCGGCGGCACCTCGCGCGACCAGCTGAGCCGCCTGGAGCGGAGCTGGGCGGGGCCCGAGGTGCAGGTGCCGCGCCTCTTCACGCCGCGCCTCTCCCTCTCGGCCGGCTACCTCGAGGAGGTGGGCTGGCTCGACGGCCGGAGCGCCTGGGTGCAGGTGGTGGCGCGCCCGTGGGAACGGCTGCGGCTCATCGGGCGGCTCTCCTGGGCCCACGAGTCGAGGCTGGGCATCGCTCAGGACGAGGCCGCGGCCTACCTGTCGGCGGCGGCCGAGCTCAACCGCTACCTCGGCCTGCGGCTCACGGTGACGGGGCGCATGGGCTTCGACGCGTCCGGCGACGGCGGCGCCTCGACGCCGTCCGGCCTGACGGCCAGCGCGGCGGTCTACGCCCTGTTCTAGGTGGTTCAAGCCCGAACCCGAACCCGAACCCGAACGCGTGCCCGTCCCCATGCCCGTGGCCCGTGAACCGCACGCGCCCCCCGGCTTCGGCCCCCTCCTTGCAGTCCTCCCTGCGCATGCGCTCACTCTCGGTGTTTCTCCTCCTCCTCGCCGCCTGCGGACCGGCCGCGGCGCCGCCGCCGGTCGCCCGCGCGGCCGCTCCGGCGCTCCTGCGCGTCGTCACCTGGAACGTCCACGACCTGTTCGACGAGCTGGACCGGACGCTGCCGCCGGGCGATCTCGACACCGTCCTCACGCCGGCCGAGGTGGAGGCGAAGCTCGAGGCGGTGGCGGCCGTCCTCCGTCGGCTCGACGCCGACGTGGTGCTCCTCCAGGAGGTCGAGGACGCGCCGCTGCTCGGCCGCCTGGCCGCGCGCGCCGGCTACCCCGAGGCGCGGCTCGTCGACGGGAACGACCCGCGCGGCATCGACGTGGCGCTCCTCTCCCGGCTGCCGGTGCTCGCCTACCTGAGCCACGCCGCCGAGCGGGGCGCCGACGGTCGGCCGCTCTGGCCGCGCGACGCCGTCGAGGCGGAGGTGGAGGTGGCGGCGGGGGAGGGCGGCCTCGCCGGGGCGGGGCGGCTGGTGCTCGCCGGGACGCACCTCTCGTCCCGGCTCTCCGACCCGGACGGCGCGCGCCGGCGCGTCCAGGCCGCGGCGCTGCGGGCGCTCGCCGACGCCGCGGCGGCGCGGCTCCCGGGGGCGCTCGTCCTCGCCGGCGGCGATCTGAACGATCCGGCCGGCGCCCCGGCGCTCGCGCCGCTCCTCGGCGAGGGCGCCTGGGTCGACCCGCTCGCCGGGCTGCCGGCCTGGGAGGGCTGGACGTGGAGCGGCGGCGGCCTGCGCGACGCGCTCGACCACCTGGCGCTGCCGGCCGGCCGGGCGGACCGGGTGGTGGCCGCCTTCGTCGACGCCGGCGCGGACGCGGCCGGCGCGAGCGACCACCGGCCCGTGGCGCTCGACCTGCGCCTACCGTGAGGGGCTGGCCGCGGGGCGCTCGTGCGCCCCCTCGCCCAGGTAGGCGGCGCGGACGCGGTCATCGGCCAGCAGCTGCTTGCCCGGCCCCTGCATGGTGATGCGGCCGGTCTCGAGCACGTAGGCGGTGTCGGCGATCTCCAGCGCCGCCTTGGCGTTCTGCTCGATGAGCAGCACCGTGACGCCGTCCTGGTTGATGGCCCGGACGATGCCGAAGATCATCTTCACGATGAGCGGCGCCAGGCCGAGCGACGGCTCGTCCATCATCAGGATCTTGGGGCGCGTCATGAGCGCCCGCCCCACCGCCAGCATCTGCTGCTCGCCGCCGGAGAGCGTGCCGGCCTTCTGGCGCGCCCGCTCCTGCAGCCGCGGGAAGAAGTCGAAGACCTTCTTGCGATCCGCCGCGATGCCGGCCTTGTCGCTGCGCGAGTAGGCGCCGAGCGTCAGGTTCTCGTCGACGGTCAGGTTGGGGAAGACGCGCCGCCCCTCCGGCACCAGGCAGACGCCGCGCGAGACGATGTCCTTGGTGGCGAGGCCGGTCAGCCGTTCGCCGTTCCAGGTGACGCTGCCGGCCGACGGCTTCACCAGCCCGACGATCGACTTGAGCGTGGTGCTCTTGCCGGCGCCGTTGGCGCCGATGAGGCTGACGATCTTGCCGTCCGGGACCTGGAGATCGATCCCCTGGAGCGCGTGGATGCCGCCGTAGTGGGCCGAGAGCCCCTTCACCTCGAGCATCACTCCACCCCCAGGTAGGCCTCGATGACCTTGGGATCCGACTGGATGGCGGCCGGGTCGCCGTGGGCGATGGTCTCGCCGTACTCGAGGACGTACATCCGCTGGCAGATGCCCATGACGACCTGCATGTGGTGCTCGATGAGCAGGATGGTCAGGTCGAACTGGTCCCGGATCCTGCGGATGAAGTGGGTCAGCTCCACCGACTCCTGCGGGTTCATGCCGGCGGCCGGCTCGTCGAGGAGCAGCATCGACGGCCGCGTCGCCAGGGCGCGCACGATCTCGAGCCGCCGCTGCTTGCCGTAGGGCAGCCCCACCGCCAGCTCGTCCGCCTCGCCGTCGAGCCCCACCTCCCGCAGCAGGTCCATGGCGAAGGCGCGGGCCTCGCGGTCCTTCCGCCGGTAGGCCGGCAGGTGGAGCGTGGCCGAGAAGAGGCCGGCGTCCATGCCGAGGTGGCAGCCGACGAGCACGTTCTCCAGCACCGAGAGCTCCCGGAAGAGCCGGATGTTCTGGAAGGTGCGGGCCATGCCGCGGCGGGTGATGGCGTGGCGCTTCAGGCCGGTGATCTCCTCGCCCTTGAAGAGGACCTTCCCCTTGGTGGGCCGGTTCATCCCGGTGATGCAGTTGAAGGCGGTGGTCTTGCCGGCGCCGTTCGGCCCGATGAGGCCGATAATCTCGCCCCGCTCGATCTCGACGTTGAGGTCGGAGACGGCGGTCAGGCCGCCGAACTGCATCGTGACGTGCTCGGTCCTAAGCACGGCGGTCCTCCCCGGCGGCGGCCGCGGCGCGGCGGGGCAGCAGGCCGGACTTGGCGATGAGGTCCCAGGTGAGCTCGCGGTTGCCCATCAGCCCGCGCTGGCGGAAGAGCACCACCGCCATGAGCAGGATGGAGAAGACCACCATGCGCAGGCCGGGCCGCCCGTCGGTCTGGAAGACCAGGAAGTCGAGCGGGCCGTCGAGGAAGCGCAGCGCCTCCATGAGGATGGTCACGACCACCGCCGAGATGATCGAGCCGCTGATGGAGCCGATGCCGCCGAGCACCACCACCAGCAGGATGTTGAAGGTGAGCATGAAGGTGAACATCTTCGGGTCGATGGTGGTGAGCAGGTGGCCGAGCAGGGCGCCGCCCACGCCGGCCATGAAGCTCGAGACGGTGAAGCTCACCACCTTGACGCGGAAGACGTCGACGCCCATGGCCCCGGCGGCGATCTCGTCGTCGCGCACCGCCTTCATGGCCCGGCCGTAGCTGGAGCGGGTCAGGAAGACCATGAAGACCGCCGCGAGGACGGCGCAGCCCCACACCACCCAGGTGGTGGCGAAGTCGGGGAGCCCCTTGAGGCCGAGCGCGCCGTTGGTGATGGACTGGACGTTGGTCAGCACCACCCGGATGATCTCGGAGAAGCCGAGGGTGGCGATGGCCAGGTAGTCGTCCTTGAGCCGGAGCACCGGCGCGCCGACGAGGAAGCCGAGGAGCGCCGCCACCAGGCCGGCCACCACCAGCGCCGGCACGAAGGGGATGGTGATCCCGGCGAGCCACGGGGCGATGGGCTCGAGGAAGAAGTTCACCTCCTTCTGCTCGGGCGTCATGGTGAGGAGGGCGCAGGTGTAGGCGCCCACCGCCATGAAGCCGGCGTGGCCGAGCGAGAAGAGGCCGGTGAAGCCGTTCACCAGGTTGAGCGAGAGCGCCAGCACCACGTAGATGGCGCACAGGTTGAAGACGCGCGCGGTGAAGGCGTCGAACCAGGTGTCGGCGACGACGAGGAGCAGCAGGAAGGCCGCGCCGGCGGCCAGGGACCAGCCGAGGTGGGTGCGGGAGGCGGTCATGTCACACCTTCTCCGCCTGCTTGGAGCCGAGCAGGCCGGACGGCATCACCAGCAGGACCACGATGAGGAGCACGAAGGCGAAGGCGTCGCGGTAGCCGGTGAGCGTCGGCAGGAAGGCGATGGTCATGAGCTCGATGAAGCCGAGCAGGAAGCCGCCCAGCACCGCGCCCTGGATGTTGCCGATGCCGCCGATGACGGCCGCGATGAAGCACTTGAGCCCGGGCATGACGCCCATGAGCGGGTTGAGCTGCGGGTACTTGTAGGACCAGAGGATCCCGCCCAGGCCGGCCAGCAGCGAGCCGGTGCCGAAGGTGAAGGCGATGATCCGGTTGACGTCGATGGCCTGGAGCCGCGCCGCGTCGAGGTCGGTGGAGACGGCGCGCATGGCCATGCCGGTCTTGGTCTTCACCACCACCCAGAGCAGCACCGCCAGGATGACGAAGGTGAAGACGGGGATGACGAGGCTGATCGACATCACCGAGACCGACCCCATGATCACCTTGACGTCGAGGACGTCCGGGACGGCGACGCCCTTGGGGCGGCCGCCGAAGAGCACGGTGGCGACGTTCTCGATGAGGAACGACGCGCCGATGGCGCTGATCATCACCGAGATGCGCGGCGAGTCGCGCAGCGGCCGGTAGGCGACCCGCTCCAGCAGCACGCCGAAGGCGGCGGTGAGCAGGATGGCGATGACGAAGGTGGCCCACCACGGCAGGAGGAAGATGGCGACGCAGTAGAACGCCAGGTAGGCGCCCAGCATGAAGACGTCGCCGTGGGCGAAGTTGATGAGGCGCAGGATGCCGTACACCATGGTGTAGCCGATCGCGATGAGCGCGTAGAGGCTCCCCAGGGAGAGGGCATTCGCCAGGTGCTGCAGGAAGAGCGCGAGCGTCATGGGGCCTCGAAGCCTAGATGAAGCGCGAACGGGGGGCCACGCGGCCCCCCGTTCGAGTTGGCGCCCCGGCCGGAGCGGCGCCGTGCCGCGGCGCGGCTACGGCTGGACGGTGGTCAGGTACTGGAACTTCCCGTCCTTCACCACCTTGATGACCGCGCTCTTGGTGGCGTCGCGGTTCTGGTCGAAGGTGATGAGGCCGGCCGCGCCCGGGAACGACTGGGTGGCCGCCAGCGCGTCGCGCAGCTTGGCGCCGTCGAGCGTGCCGGCCTTCTCGATGGCCGCGCGGACCACCAGGTAGCCGTCGAAGCCGAGCGCCGTCACCGCCGCCGGCTCCTTCTTGTACTGCTTGCGGTAGGCGTCGAGGAACACCTTGCTCGTCTCGGTGATGGGCACCTCGGTGGCGAAGAAGGTGGAGAGGACCGCCCCCTCGACCGCCGCCTTGCCCACGTCGATGAACTCCGGGGTCTCCCAGGTGTCGCCGCCCAGGAACGGGGCGGTGATGCCGAGCTCGTGCGCCTGCTTGATGATGAGCGCGCTCTCCGTGTAGTTGCCCGGCGCGAAGATGACGTCCGGCTTCATCGACTTCACGGTGGTGAGCTGGGCGGTGAAGTCCTGGTCGTTGGTGTTGTAGTTGAGCTCGGCCAGGATGGCGCCCTCGTCGCCGGTCAGCTTCTTGAAGCTGTCGGCGAAGAACTTGGCCAGGCCCACCGAGTAGTCGTTCGACACCTCGCGGATGATGACCGCCTTCTTCGCCTTGACCTCCTTGGCGGCGTAGTTGGCCATCACCGTGCCCTGGAACGGGTCGATGAAGCAGACGCGGAAGTAGTAGTCGTTCCCCTTGGTGACGAGCGGGTTGGTGGCCGACATGGCGACCGCCGGGACCTTCTTGTCCTTGACGATCGGGCCGGCCGCCATCGAGAGCGAGGAGCCCCAGGAGCCGAGGACGGCGGTGACCTTCTCCTTGTCCACCAGCCGCTGCGCGGCGTTGGCCGCCTCGACCTTGTCCGACTTGTTGTCGGCGATGACGAGCTCGATCTTGAGCTCCTTCCCGTCCACCTTGACGGTCGGGTAGAGCTCGTTGGCGAGCTTGATGCCCTCGACCTCCATGGCGCCGCCGGCGGCGTTGGCGCCGGTCATCGGCTCGAAGATGCCGAGCTTCACGGTCGTCGGCTGGGACTTCGTGCAGCCGAGCGCGCCGAGCGCCACGGCCAGGACCACGGTGAGCCTCTTCATTGCGACCTCCTGCGGGTGGGACGTCGACGGTGCTGCGGCGGCGCAGCGTTCACGGGCGCGCCGCCTCCAATGGGCGGCGCAGCCTCGCACGCCCGTCCGGGCGCGGGCAAGCGGATCGGAGGGGTCGGCGGCGGGGGTGCGACCCCTGGCTACCTGGTCGCGGGCGGCGCGCCCTTGACGCTCCGCGGCGCGTGGGGCGGGTGACATCCGGCGCAGTCGGCGCCGGCCGGGACGGCGGCGT
>DASTGK010000453.1:0-2232 GCA_035719085.1 Anaeromyxobacteraceae bacterium | reverse complement strand
GTCGCCGCCGGACAGCGCCGCGCGCCGGGCGAGGAGCGCCGCGCCGAGCCCGGCCGCCGCCACCGGCCCGAGCGCCACGAGGTCGAGGAGCGGCCCGCGCCCGAGCCGCAGCGCGTGCCAGACCGAGTTCTCGGCGCCGCGGGCGGCGTTGTAGCGGAAGAACCAGGCCCAGCCGTCGAAGGCGGCGAGCGCCACCGGCAGGTTCAGGGCGAGGAGGAGGAGGCCGAGCGCGGCGCCGAAGGCGAGGAGCCGCCGCGGCGGCCCGGCCGAGAGGGCGCCGAGCGCCGGCGGCACGAGCGCCACCGGGAAGAGCTTCGACGCCACGCCGAGCGCCGCCGCCGCGCCGCCCGCCGCCGCCCGGCCGCGCTCGAGGGCGAGGAGGGCGAGGGCGAGGAGGGCGATGGGGAGGAGGTCCCAGTTGAGGAAGGCGTAGTAGGCGAGCGCCGGCGTGGCGCCGAGCCACCAGGGGCTCGCTCCGGGGAGCCGGGCGAGCGCCCAGAGCGCGGCGGCCAGGCAGCCGGCGAGGAGGAGCGCCGTCACCGCCAGGTGGCCGGCCGCGCCGCCCGGGGCGAAGCTCGGCAGCCAGAGCGCCGCGCCGAGCAGCACCGGGTACTCGATCCGGTCCTCCAGGTAGGGGATCGGCCGGCCGCCCCCCTCGTACCGGTCGCCGTAGAGGGCGAGCACGTCGGAGTAGCAGTGGTGGGTGAAGGCCCAGAACTTGTACCTGGCGCCGGGCACGCCCACGCCGCGCCAGACGTTCGCGAGGCCGACGGAGAGCCAGAGGGCGGCGAGCGCGACGACGGCGAGGCGGGCGCGGGGCGTCACGGGTGGCGGACCGTAGCACGCGCGGCCTCGGGGCGGCGGTGGCGGCGGGCAGGGCGAGGCGCGCCGCCCTGCGCTACCATGCGGACCGTGCCCGCCCTGACCGAGCTCGCCAGCGCGCTCACGCAGGCCGCCGCCATCACCGGTCCCTGGGCGCCGGCCGTCCTCTTCTTCGCCACCTTCGTCGAGCACGTCTTCCCGCCCTTCCCGGGCGACCTGCTCGTCATCCTCGGGGCCTGGTACGGCGTCCAGGGCGAGCTCGCCTGGCCGCTCATGCTCCTCTACACCACGGCCGGCGCCGTGGCCGGCGCCTGGGTCGACTACCGGATCGGCGCCGCCGTCGGCCGGCGCCTCGACGCCCGCGCCGGCCGCTCGCGCCTGCTGCCGCCGGAGCGGCTCGCCGCCTTCGAGGCCTCGTACCGGCGCTGGGGCTCCTGGCTCCTCGTCCTCAACCGCTTCCTGCCGGCCATCCGCGCCTTCCTCTTCCTCGCGGCCGGCGCCGCCGCCATCCCGCTGCGCCGCACGCTCCTCCTCGGCGGCCTCTCGGCGCTCCTCTGGAACGGGCTCCTCCTCGCGGCCGGCGCGCTCGTGGCCCACAACCTCGACGAGCTCGTCGACCTCGTCGATCGGTACACGCGCGTCGCCTTCGCCGCGGTGGCGGTGGCGCTCCTCCTCCTCCTCGGCCGCGCCGCCTGGCGCCGGGTGCGCCGGGCGTGATCGCCGCGGCGCTCGCGCTCCTCGCCGCCGCCGCGCTGCCCGAGGGGACGGCCCGCTGGCGCATGGAGCTCGCGGGCGAGCCGGCGGGCGTGGTCGAGCTCTCGATCCGCTGCGACGGCCCCGCCTGCCTCGCCGCCTGGACGTCGAGGCAGCGGCTGCCCGAGGAGGCGGGCGGCGCCGTCCGCGCCCGCCGCGTCGAGGTGCCGGTCGACGCCGAGGGGCGCGCGCAGGGGCCGGCCCGGCTCGACGAGGAGGGCCGGCGGCGCGAGGTGGCGCTGCCGCGCGGCGCCACCCCGGCGATGCTGGTCGAGGTGGCGCTCGCCGCCAGGCGGCGTGCCGGCGAGCCGTCGCCGTGCCTCGACGCCGTCGAGGAGTCGACCGGCGAGCCGTTCCGCGCCTGCGCCAGGGCGGGGACTGGCGGCGCCTTCGCGGTCGAGGGGCGCGACCGGGAGCTGGTCACGCCGGGCGCGGGCCCGTTCCCGGCGCGGGTGGCGCTCGCGGCGCAGGGGGTCGCCTTCGTGCTCGACGCCCGGGCCGAGCTGCCGCGCGCGCCGCGGCTCTACGGCGTGGTGGTGGCGGGGCCTGACGATCCGCGCGACGCCGCGAGCTTCTGCGGCGTGGCGCGCGATCCCGAGCCGCCGGCCGATGGCGCGGCGGGGCTGCCGCGAGCGGAGGCGCCGGGCCGGGCCTGCC